>JACGMN010000063.1 GCA_014061035.1 Candidatus Methanophagales archaeon
TTGGCAACAACAACGAGCCTCTATGATACGGGGTTGTTAGGTCATCTGGAACCTATCTTTGAGGAGCGATACAATGTCGATCTTCGCATAATATCTGCTGGTACTGGACGGGCGATTAGACATGCAAAAGACGGCGATGTCTGCGTACTACTGGTTCATGCAAGAGCACGTGAGGATGCATTTGTTGAAGACGGGTTTGGCATCAACAGGCGGTGCATAGCCTACAACAACTTCCTTATCATCGGGCCTCCCGGTGATCCCGCAGGTGTCAGGGGTATGACTCCTCCGGAGGCGTTCACGAAGATTAAGGAAGCAGGAATACAGGAGCCGGGGCAGGTACGATTCGTATCACGAGGCGATGATTCCGGGACACACATCCGGGAGATAGCTATCTGGACGGCGGGCGGGCATGACTACGAGGCTGATATTAGAGGCGGAGCATGGTATGTAGAAGCTGGTGCGGGCATGGGCGCAACGCTCAGAATGGCGAATGAGAAATCTGCCTATACTCTGGTCGATATTGGAACATTCCTTGCTTTTGTCGGTGAACTCGATCTCGTGCCAATCGTAGAGGAGGGTGAAGGATTACTCAATCCTTATGGCGTTATCGCAGTAAATCCTGAGAAGCATCCGCACGTAAATATCGATATGGCAAACAACTTCATCGCGTTCCTGATGACAGAGGAAATCCAGAGAGAAATCCACGAATTTGGGTTTGAAGAGCATGGAAGACATCTATTCTACAAGATAGCAGGCAGATGCTATGAGATCGGATGCCCAACATGGGAGTTGTGCAAGACACCGCCAGCAGCATAAAGCAATTGCGAAAGAGAGAAGAATAGAAACCAATAAAATAAAAGAAAAAGGAAAAGAAGAGTGAACCGGATTTGAGCGAGATCGTAGAGGCATTTATAACAGCGGTATATCTTATAATCACACTCGATCCCGAGGTTGCGGAGATAGCGATAAGGAGTGTGACCATCTCCGCCCTCGCCACTTTTTTTGCGAGTTTGATCTGCATACCGGTTGGAGGTCTAATATATTTCCATAATTTTCGCGGTAAGCGAGCAGTAATAAGCGCTATCCAGACACTCTTCAGCTTACCAACAGTCGTTGTTGGTCTCTTCGTCTTCTTGATGTTATCAAGAGTAGGTCCGTTAGGGATATTTGGACTTCTATTCACCCCTTGGGGGATGGTGATAGGACAGACGGTACTGATATCGCCAATTATACTCGGTTTTACGATCTCTGCCCTTAGCGGCGTTGGTAAAGAGATACGAGATACAACGATATCGCTTGGCGCTACCAGAATTCAGGCGATCATAGTGATTATAAAGGAAGTAAAATTCGCTATAATGTCTACTGTGCTGCTTGGGTTTGGAAGAGCAATATCAGAGGTCGGTATCGCAATGATGATCGGGGGCAATATAAAGGGATTTACAAGAGTGCTTACCAGTGCCATCGCTCTTGAGACCGCAAAGGGGGATATAGTGCTTGGTATAGCGCTTGGTATCATTCTGATGATGCTTGCGCTGGTGGCAACGATTCTTGTCAATATTTTTATGCGGAGGATGGAGCCAGAGTTTGTTTAAGTTAAGGTGATATGATGGATGATAGAATGAGGTAGCTGATGAATGCCCACATTTATAAAAGTTAATAACATAAGTAAAAGCTTTGGTCGCAAAGAGATTCTGAAGAGTATTGATCTTGAGATTGAAGAGGGTGAGAATCTTGCACTGATAGGTCCTTCCGGTTCTGGCAAGACTACGCTCTTACGGATCTTAGACCTCCTTGAGATGCCCACGTCCGGGAAGATATATTTTAATGGCGTAGATGCCAACGCGTCCAGGAAGAGAAGGCTGGAGATACGGAGAAGGATCGGAATGGTATTCCAGAAGCCAGTAGTATTTAAGGCGAGCGTATATGATAATATCGGTTATGGTCTGAAGTTCAGGGGAGTTGATAAAAGGAGAACCGGTGAAAAAGTCGCTCGTGCCTTAGACGTAGTTGGTCTATCTGAATATGCAGATAGAAGTGCTCCCACGCTATCAGGCGGAGAAGCGCAAAGAGTTGCGTTAGCAAGGGCAATCGTGACCGAGCCGGAAGTATTGCTGCTGGATGAGCCGACTGCGAATCTCGACCCGGTCTCAACGGAAAAGATTGAGGCGTTGATCTCGCGTATCAACCGCGAATACGATGTTATGATCATCATGGCTACGCACGATATGCTTCAAGGGCAGCGTCTTGCAGATAGGATTGCAGTGATAATTGGGGGTGAAATCACACAGATCGGGATGCCTGAGCAGGTATTTAACACGCCGGTAAGCGAAGAAATAGCCAGGTTCGTCGGTGTCGAGAATATCATATACGGCGTAGTCGAATCGAATGAAGGCGGATTGACGGTTGTAGATGTAGATATATCGCCGGAAAAGATAACCGGAATATCTGACTGTAAAAGTGGTGAAGAAGTTCGCATTTGCATAAGACCGGAGGAGATCATATTGTCAAAGAATATGAATATAAATATGACAGTGAGAGGGAGAGGGGGCAGTGCGAGGAATGTGATCTGTACGAACGTGGAGAAGATGACCGGGATAGGTCCTTTGGTTCGTGTAAAGATGGCGAATTCGCTCGTAGCACTTATTACAAAGCAATCCGCGGAAGAGATAGGATTAAAGGATGGCGATGACGTCTACGCCACATTTAAATCCACTTCTGTGCATCTTCTGCGGAAATTTTGATTAGCGGGGTTCGGGGTTGGAGGTTGGAAGACGATTATCTATTGCTCCATCGCCAGTTCTTTCAGCCTCTTCAGCGCCTCAACCGCATCTTCGCGCTTCAAATTCCTTCTTTCCTCGTTTAAGAACTTCTTTAACCGCTCTAAAACATCTTTTTCCACCTCGTCTTCCGCAATGGCTAATATCCTTCCATAATCCCTCTCGGGATAATACAACGATTTTGCAACCTTCAATATTTTCTCCTTCACCGCTTTAGTTATTATCCCTTTTTCTTCCGCACGCTCAAGATTGTATCGTATATTCACCAGAGGTTCGGATAGCGGCTTAAAAGTGCCGGGTTCAAAGATTAGCGCAACCTCATCGTCTGAGACCAGCTCACCTTTCTTATATCCTTCATATATTTTACCGACACCCTCCATACCATAAAGTTCGAGTTCAGACGCTCTCAAAGCGCCCATACTCGAAGCACCTATGATTTTCACGCCTTCTTCTAGTGCATACAGTATCTCGCGGTGCGCTATCGCACAGGCTTGAAAGAAAACGCCATCTATCAACCCGATTATCTCAGCTCCTTCCTGTACTACCCTGAAAATATCTCCGCGTTCCGCCGGCGGCTTAAACTCGACATCAATGATATTCTTTGCGGTTTCTATATCAAGACTTGGTCCGAGGAATACGACCGCTTTTCTTCCGTGCATCTCTGCACCTCCTACCTATCCGTTCACCATCAATGCCATACATCTCCAATCCCGGCACGATCACTCTTACCACAGGCACTCCAATCTCATCCCTCGTTAAATCTACCACGATCACCCGCTCAAATCCAGCAGCTTTTAACCGCGCTGTCATATACTTTATATCATCAAGAAAATCATCGTTATCGATATTCTCATGATCTTCGTACTCTTGCTCCTGCTCCCGCTCCCGCTCCAGTATTTCAAACCAGTGCTTGTTCTGCTTTCGCATCCACTCGTAGCCCATCATTCTTCTCATGTCCGCAGTAACAGTATCTTCTCTAGCGCCATGTATCTGCGTGAGTCTGCTCTGTGCGACTTCAGTAACTGCCCTCTTTATCGCGACGTTCGCGTTCGTATGCGTGCCCATGCCAATAGTAAGCAGTGTAGGGTCCTTCAGCATCAAGTCATCTGAGACTGCAGCAAAAGTTGGTACTCTGATTTCACTCGTTATATCACGTATAAGCACCGAGACATCAACATTCTGGAATTTATCTACGAGATCAGGGAGCTCTCCTTCTCCTTCTATTTGCACAATAGGTCCAGTATTACGTGTTATTTCTACCAGCGACCACGCATCCCGTTCGATCACTTCTGCGAGACCGTGAAAGATCGCTTCCTCCAGTTCGTTACCGCCCGCCAATCCGTTCGTATTCGTCCGGAAGAGCCTGACCCGGTCGTATTGTGCAGGTAATGGGTGGAATACCGCATTTCCCGGTACATATATCTCTTCCCCCTGTATCAAATCATAACCCTTCATCCACGGGATACGAAGATCCGCGACCTCCTTTACATTCACATAATCCGGCAGAATCAAATCTTTCGGGTTTAACACATTAACATTAAGCTCGCTAAGCTTGCTATAACTATCTTCTATTAAAAGTTCTCCTCTATTACCGACTTCCGCGGAGTATCGTTCTATCGCTTCCATCATTGCAGAGACTCTCGCTTCATCCGCGGTCGTACCTTTACCATTGTAGACCGATACTGCGCCGCCATCCGCAGAGGGTCTTATACTCGAGAATACCGGTATCCCTATCCTATCAAGCCCTGTTATATTTGCTACACGAGTAACACCCGTGGTCTGCATCTTTGGATTTATTCGGCTAAAAGTCTGCGACGGGTGAACAGCACGATGCGTACCGTTCTTATAACCTTTGAGACATGATTTTAGTTTCATCTTACTTTAGTTTCATCTTACATAATTTATTATGCTATTTTCTTGTTTATAATAATGAAAGAAGCGACAGGGAAATGGGCAAGCCGGTTCGAAGACTGTAAGCTATGCGAGTGGAAATGCGGTGTAAACAGGTTAGAGGCAGAAACCGGTGTTTGTGGTGCTGGTATGCCGGAGATTGCCTACTGTAACCTTGCGGAGGTACTACAGAGTTATTCGGTAACGATGTTATCATGTAATTTTAAATGTATATATTGCAATGCTTATCGGCTTTCGCAGTATCCTGATAGTGGCTGGTTCTATCGAGGGTATGTAGACCCGGGAGAGCTTGCCACAGAGGCGCTTCGTAGGATTGATTCAGTTGAAGGTAGGGCGATGCACGTCGATAAAATAAGCTTTACAGGCGGGGAGCCGGCAATACATCTACCGTATATCGCAGCGGTGATAGAAGAGACGAAGAAAAAGATACCGGGGTTGGGAGTAGGATTCGCGACCAACGGGTTTATGAGCAAGAAGACTTTACAAGAGATTATAGAGCTCTGTTCTTACGTCACGTTCGAGATAAAGGCGTTCAACGATGATACGCACCGTGCGATAACAGGAGCGCCAGTCGAGCCTGTTCTGCGTAATGCCGAATACCTCATCAGAAAAGGTAAGGAGAAGATACGTGCATTCAGAACCATTGTGATACCTGGGATAAACGATACAGAGATAGTAGAAATAGCTGAATTCCTTGTTTCTATTGACCCTTCAGTGCCATTACGTATCATTCCTTTCAGACCAAATTACATCTTATATTATCATCCAGGACCGACGAAGAAGAGAATGGACGAGATCGGCGATGCTGTCTTGAAGACAGGTCTTGAAGATGTCTGGTGGAGAGGTTATTATCCGGTGAACGCGTCGAAACGAGCAATTGATATCTCAAAGAACCAGAAGAAGTTGACCAGCGTCACGCACAGAGGAGCAAGGCTTGGCTTCGCGTATTCTAAGCTTGCAGGTTGTATTACAGAGAATAGAAACTGTGGTGAATGCACGATGAAACTGAGCTGCGCTGTCGGATTAAAAGAGCCGTGGTTGTTGGATGATTAATTCTTTAATGATACACAGTCGGGTCTTCTACACCTGCCTCTTTGAACCCTCTCTTTCTCCGCAAACACGACTCACAGGAGCCACAGTGGGCGGCATCCCCGAGATAGCACGAGTATGTCGAGTGTAACGGAGCTCCGGCACCATAGCCTTTCTTTATTATTTCCGGTTTGAACAGAGATATTAATGGCGCTTTCACGGACGGCACACGAGAGAAAGAAGCTACTGCTTCTTCTAACAACGCATTATACCGTTTCACGAACTCTACACCATTGTCCGGATACGATCTTGCCTCCTCTGCATTGAAGCCTGCGAAAATGGCTTCCGCACCGATAACCTCGGCATACGCGCTCGCATGAGCTAAAAGGACCAAATTACGGCATGGCACCCAGGTCTGCGGCGTCTCGCGTTCTTCATTTAAGTCTACGTCTACATCTAACGGGACATTTATCCAGGGGTCTATCAGAGCAGATGTGCCAAGCACCGTCAAGAACGGTATTTCTACAAACTTCAGCTCGTTCTCCATTAACCCTAAGTACCGTGCTATCTTCTTCACCGCTTCTTTCTCACGTACCTCTGCTCGCTGCCCGTAAGAGGCATGAACGAGATGCAATTCATAGCCTTCATTCGCGGCTATGGTCGCTGCAACCGTGGAATCTATTCCACCGGAGCAGATACAAACTGCAGTTTTTGTCATCCTGACGTCTCTCCTCTCTTTTGGTTTACGCATTACAGTTACAATGTTAGCAATAACAATAAGAACAAAAGAAAAATAGTAACTACTCAGGTTGCCAGGTTCACGGTTCAAGGTTCACGGTTCACGGTTCAAGGTTGTCAAGCTTGCGCTCTCCATTCTCCATAGTTCTTGAGATATATCTTTGAACCGGTTAATTTTCACCGGTCTAACAGTGAACCGTGAACCCCGGAACTTTGAACCTGAGTAGTTACGATGCAAGATGCTTCCTGTATCGCTTACTTATACCGCAATGCATTCCTAACAGCGGTCTCCATCACCGCGATCGGCGGTTCTTCCTTTGTCCATATTTTGAATGCCGCGGCACCCTGGTATACCAGCATCTTCACACCATCTATTATCTGCTTCACGCCTGCCCGCCGCGCTTCTCTCAGCAATTTCGTCTCTACCGGATTGTACACGATCTCGAATACGACAAGGTCGGGATGCATCATATCTGCATTCACTAACGTAGTATTTACGTCGGGATACATGCCAGCAGAGGTAGCATTTATCAAAATATCCGCTCTCTTTAGCTGTTTTTCCAATTCTCTATCTTTCTTTATATCTGTGCCAATACCAATAGCAGCCGCATTGGTGAGTTTAAAAGCTAACTGTACTGCTCGTTCCTTCGTCCTGTTCGCTATTGTTACCTCTGCACCAGCGGCATCGATATAAAATGCAATCGCCATTGCCGCACCACCAGCGCCAAGAATGAGTATATTTTTGCCTTTTATCTCGCCTACTGATTCTCTCAATGCCTGGATTGAGCCAATTCCATCGGTGTTATACCCGACCGGCAAGCCACTGCTGAAATCAATAGTGTTTATTGCGCCTATCTTCTTCGCCACGTCGTCAGCGTCCACAAAGGCGAGTGCTTCCTCTTTCAGCGGTCTCGTAACGTTAATACCGTCGATGCCGAGACTTTTCGCGCCCTTTATCGCATCCTCAAGTTCTGCCTTTGGTACTCTGAATGCAAGATAAATACAATCCATGCAGCATTCTCCAAAAGCTGCGTTATGCATTACAGGAGAAAGGCTATGAGCTACCGGATCGCCGATAATACCGTAGATTTTTTCCATTTTTTTCCGTTATAGTTATTGTATTCGTTATAGTTATTGTATTGTCTTTGTTTACGTTTTCGGCAAAAACCGAAAGAGTTAAATATCCCTACTAATTAATATTAGAACTGGTGAAAGAGAAGTTGAAAACAAAAGATGATATAGGTAAAGTGGATATAGGTAAAGTGGAGCATGTAGGCGAAGGGTGTGACCCAGGTAAAATAGTTTTGGGGGTGGATATATAAAGATATGACGTTAGAAGTAATTTTAGAAGGATTCTTCGCACCGGCCATTCTATTCTTTGTATTGGGGATGCTGACCGTCTTTGTAAAATCAGATTTGGAGATTCCTCCGGCGATGGGTACAGCGATGATATTGTTTCTCCTGGCGGCAATAGGTCTTGAGGGAGGAGGAGGCGCGATCAAAGCGCTTATGGTGGAACCTGGGCTACTCGGGGTGATCCTAATTACAGCGCTATTTGCAATACTATGTGGGTCATTCTTTGCATTTGCGACAGCACACATGTTAAAGAAGATTGCAAAATTCAAGACCGCTGATGCATGGGCTTGTGGGGGGCACTACGGAGCGGTCAGTGCGGCAACACTTGCTGTTGGTGTAGGTATCGCAAGTGCTGCGCAGGAAGCTGCTCCCGGTGAGTTAATATTTGTTGGATGGATG
>JACGMN010000107.1 GCA_014061035.1 Candidatus Methanophagales archaeon
TTTGTAGGAAGATTGAAAGAGATGCTGGCAGAGAGTGAATGGAAGGATGTGGAGGAATTGGTGCTGGTTTTGGACGAGGTTATCTCAGAATACAATGATGCTCCGCATCAAGGGTTGGATGGTCTATCTCCGGATGAGTATGGGAGGAGACTTATGTGTGTGGTATCGGATTGACTATAACATATTTTTTATATTTTTTTTCAAATGGTCTGATATGGTTTGTCTAATGAAATTACTTTCATTAGGTCGTTTTATTTCATTCGCTATCTCTTTAGGTAAATCTTTAAATCCCAATATATCCAAAAAAATAATATACTTTTTCATTTCTCCTTCCAACCTTTTTTTATCGTATATAAAGTATAACTTTCCTCCATTTAAACGCAGATTCACAAGGATTTTTTTCCGGCGGCATTAATCTTTTCATCTGCGTTAATCTGTGCCAACAATTTAGTTTTTTCTTCTGACCCTGAAGCTCTCTTGAAGAATACCGATAGCCTCATTCTCTCTACGCCCGCCGCATTTTTTGACTATCGCAGCATAATACCCGATAATTTTTCTTATCTCTTCCTTCTCTCGCTCATCTACCGCTATTATATCATATCTCGTTGCGAATATTGTGGCTTCGATCACCGCATTACGTCCGCGGTTTATCGCTCGCGGCGCTCCTTTTTGCTCTGCTCTTACTCTAACTCTAACTGTACGAGGCTGTAATTGAAAACAGAAATAATTCCTGGTCTCTTCTACCGGTACAGCCGTGAATACGATCCATGCGTCCGCGTCCAGTAATACAGGCAGACCATCAAAGACAGAGAAATGTGCCCCGTTCAAATGCTCAAACGCTGATTTCACGAATAGAAGGACGTCATTGGTAACATTCGCTGCCAGCGTCCTGGTCTTCAGCACATTTAAAACCGTTTGTGAACTCTTGTAAAGCTTCACGTTCACGAAGTCTTTACCACCGCCCGCCTCTTCGTCAATTATAGTATAAATTATGCCAATGGGAGCGGCATTAGGTATTCCGGCAGCAGTCCACGTAGTAACGATTACCTCAGATATGCCTTCGACTATTCCCGCTTCGTCTAAATTCAGTCTGCCTTTTTTCATTGTATATAAAGTATAACTTAAGTATAACTTCTACCTAATTTAGGACGCAGATTCATGCAGATTCATGCAGATTCACGCAGAAAACTCGATAGAAGATTCTAAGAATCTCCTCCGTCAATTCCATAATTACTCTGTATCCCTCTGCATATACTGCAATCCTAACTCTTTGACCCGTTCCTTATTTAAATTTAAATTCCCGTCAGCAATTGCGTACTTTTCAATAAAATGCTCGAACTCAGTCCGTAACGACCGGAACGTTGGCTGTTCAGCAGTCGGTAACTCGTTATCCCGCAGAAAATCGTATTTTATATCACAATGAACTGAAGACCTCGTAAGCCGCTTTAGTTCGTCAAAATCCAGTGAATGATAGACCTGCAGTGGTATATCCTGCACTTTTAACCGTATCACTTTATCATCTGGATTGCATTCACGGATACGGTGCATTATTGCACTCCTTATCTCATTTAATCCAGCGAGACTGCTGCAGGAAATAGACTTTAAATCAACCATCTCGCGCGTTCGCAACCTGTGAACTATGACCTCTAATTTCTTTCCTTCTTCGCTCAAGATAACTTCTAAAAAGCATTTGTCATCGTTCACCTCGTCAAAGCTGAATCGTTCGGTTGAGCCCGCGTAATACGCATCTTCCCGTACTCTCGTGTACTTATGATAATGCCCCAGCGCAATGTAATCAAAATTTATCATGTCGTCAATACCAACAATCTGTTCGTTGAATTCTTCCATCAAGAATATCGCTGGTCCCGATCCTGCGTCACCGCCACCAGTGCTGCCTGATGATAGAACACTTGCATGAATCAGTGCGATATTAAATCTAAACCCATTATTATTATCGCTACCGTTATCTGTCTCATTCAACTCTGTCTCACGCAGATTTGAATTCGCGGCTAAAAGCATTCTCTTCTTCTCATTTTCAATATCATCAGAATGCGGTATAGCATGTATCCGTATCAAACTTTTTTCAAAAGTTTGCGGCGCAGCATTTTTGATCAAACTTTTTTCAAAAGTTTGAAATTCAAGAATCTTGTAACTATCTCCGTATACTACCTGAACATTAGGAATATGTTCGAGCAAGCTGAATACACTGCCTGTTTCTTTCAAACGAGGTCTTTCATGATTGCCCTCGATCACTATAAACGGAATGCCTGCTTCAGATAACCGTAATAATTGCCCGATTACAAAGGAGATAGCACGGTTTGATGGTCGTACTGAGTCGAAGAGATCGCCAGCGTGTACTATCAGATCTACCTTAAGCTTTCCGGGATTTGTACTTGCGGCAACCGCATAATCCACAAATTGTTTGAATGCATCGTAGGTGTCCATTTCACGTTGATTCAGCCCGGTAACTTCATTTAGCTTTCGGTATGCTGAGTATCCTATATGCGTGTCAGCAATGTGTAATATTCTTATCATAAACAACAGTTTCCTCCCTTATCTCATCTTTCATTTTATATATTTAAATCCTGATTATCTGCGTTCATCTGCGTCCGATTATAAAAAGAAATAGAAGTTATTTTATCTGATATGATATCTGCACATTTTGATATAGGAGAAATCGGACGATGAAGGTGAACGTGAACTGGAACGGGAACAGGAACGTGAATCAGGACTGTTTCCAGTATCCCCTGATCTCGATAGGGATAATTGGCGGTGGGCAGTTAGGGAGGATGATGGTACAGAAAGCAAAAAAGATGGGGTTTTATGTCACGATCTTAGATCCAACGCCTGATTCTCCAGCTGCTCAAGTCGCGGACGAACAAATTCTTGGCGATTTTTATGATGCAAATAAATTACGTGAACTTGTAAAAAAGAGCGAAGTCACGACTTATGATATCGAGCATACAAACACAGAAGTCTTGAAGGAACTGGTCAATGAAGTTCCCGGAAACACGATATATCCATCTCCATACTTACTGGAGATCATTCAGGATAAATTTAAACAGAAGGATACGTTAAGCAGAAGCGGAATTCCTGTTCCCAAATACGAGAAAGTAGAAGAATCTGATGGTGATGGGCAGCTACTTTATCCCGATAATTTGCGGTTTCCGTGCGTCCAAAAAGCTCGAAAAGGTGGTTATGATGGCAGAGGTGTCATCGTTCTTAAGGATAAAAATGACTTAGAAAATTGCGCCAATGCGATCACGATCACGGCTGATTCTGATTCTTTTATTGAAGAGTTCATCGATTTTGAGAAGGAATTAGCGGTTATCGTTGCGCGGAATCCCGGTGGTGAGGTCAGGACTTATCCTGTTGTTGAGATGGTATTTGATGAGAGAGCAAATATCTGTGATATGGTAATTGCTCCAGCAAGGATAGAAGAAGAAATAGCGGAGCAGGCGAAGGAGATCGCAGTTAAATCCATAGAAATTCTTGATGGTGTAGGTGTTTTCGGAGTGGAAATGTTTTTAACCGCGGATGGACGAGTTTTAGTCAATGAGATCGCACCACGACCACATAACTCTGGCCATTATACGATAGAAGCCTGCGTTACCTGTCAGTTTGAGCAGCATATCCGCGCAATAAGCGGTCTGCCACTCGGCTCTACAGAATTGCTCTCGCCTGCAGTAATGATAAATCTCCTTGGCTGTGAGGGATACGCAGGGCGCCCACTCATCGAGGGAGTATATAAGGCACATTCTATTCCTGGGCTATCGTTTCATCTTTATGGTAAAGCAAGAACACGCCCATTCAGAAAGATGGGACATGTAACTATATTAGATCTTGATGAGAATCTGGAGGAAACGATTGAGAAAGCTAAAGCAGTCAAAAAGTTCTTAAAAGTAAAAGCAGAGGAAGATAATATATGACAGATATATGACAGATATGATGTATGAGAGATATGATGCCGATGCCAAGACCACTGGTTGGAATTATTATGGGTAGTGATTCAGACTTGCCGGTGCTGAAAGAAGCTGCCGTGGTTCTTGAAGATTTCGGTATCGAGTATGAGATTACAATAGTTTCAGCACATAGAACACCAGAGCGGATGTTCAGGTATGCGAAAGAAGCGGAAGGGAGAGAACTGGAGGTAATAATTGCTGGAGCTGGTGGTTCAGCACATCTGCCGGGCATGGTGGCTTCACTTACACCCCTGCCAGTAATAGGAGTACCAATAAAAACTGCGGCTTTACATGGAGTCGATTCACTCTTATCTATTCTGCAAATGCCCACCGGAGTGCCGGTCATGACAGTAGCAATAGACAACGCTAAAAACGCGGCAATTGCGGCAGCAGAGATTCTCGGTCTTAAATATCCCGCGATTAGAGAGAAGGTTGTCGAATACAAGGTAAAGTTAAGAAAAGAAGTAGAGAAGAAAGCCGAGAATTTAGAAAAGGAGAGGTATTGAGATTGTAATTTGTAATTTGTTTTTGTATATAAAGTATAACTTCTACCTAATTTAGGACGCAGATTTACGC
>JACGMN010000118.1 GCA_014061035.1 Candidatus Methanophagales archaeon
TATTGTCGTTACCGCACCGGTTGCACCCGTCACAAAGATGGTCACAATCCCATTCTCAATCTCAGACTCTAACAATGCGCTGTTCACCTTATCCGTTATATCTACTATCTCTACCTCGCCTTGGGTATTAAGATTCAGTTCCTTCGTGACGACACTCATTTTTATGATATTAATTATATTATACTTATTGGCTACTAAAATAATGGTATTTGTATAGGTACGATGAAGATTGCATCCCAACAGCTAAACAAATATGGAGAAGGAGATGGTCCAAAAATATCAGATTGTCCTACTTGACATGGACAATACGTTCCTCGATTCGAGAGGAAAAGGCGAAATACCTAATGAATGGGCATACGGAGCATTCGAGAAAAGTTTGAGATATTACGGTATAACGCTTACTATTGCGGAGATGAACAATCTTTTCATCGCTCCGCTCTATTATGAAGGAGTAGAAGGAGTGATAAAATTTTGTAATACCTTTGGGTTAGATAGCGAAGAGTTTTGGGCACGAAGAGAGCGGGATATAATAGAAGCAAAGATAGAAGCGATACGATCAGGGTTAATAAAGCTTTGTAACGGTTCTGAAGAGACAATAAAGTATCTGAATATAATTAAGCGATTTCATCTTGCGGTCGTAAGCGATTCACAGCAAGCGTGTGTGGACTATACGCTGGAGTATCTCAAGTTGAAACAATACTTCGCGGTCTGTGGTACGGGCGAGATAGTGAATTAAAAACTCTGGCTAATAAGAAGCCAAGTCCTTTTTACATCAATAAGGTGCTGCGTGAATTGAAGACCGAGAGAGAGGAAGCAATACTGGTAGATGATAGCTCTGTGGGAATTTTAGCGGTAAAAAATGCTGGTATAGATTCTGTACTTCTCTCTCACTGTAATGATACAGAGGGGAATGATAAAGAAAAGGATAAAGAGAAGGATAAAGAGAAAGAGAAGATGGTGAATTATGAATCTGAACTTGAACCTACGTTTTCAGTAAAGAATATCAGTAAGTTGCAGAAGATATTATAAATTTGGAGGGAAAAAGACTGAAGAGAGGAATGAAGAAAGAAATAGAAATAGAACTGCCGGTAATCGTCTTGAACGAGAAGGCATACGTGGAATCTGCCGGGAATAGGGGTTTAGAACTCGCTGAAATCTGCGACTCTGTCGCTACCGAGCGTGGTGTGAGCATTGTTGTCTGTCCTCAACAGGTGGACCTTGCGCGAGTAGCATCAGCGTCATCGATAAAGATACCGTGTTTCGCACAGCACGTCGACGCTGTCGAGCCTGGCAGTCAAACCGGGTTCGTAACTCTGGAATCTGTAAAAGAAGCTGGCGCTATAGGGTCGCTCGTGAATCATTCTGAACACCGGCTGAAGATCGCCGATATAGACTTCATCGTAACTAAAGCAGCGAGCTTGAACCTTCTAACAATAGTCTGCACGAATAACATCGCAGTGAGTACAGCAGTTGCAGAACTGAAGCCGTATGCAGTTGCAATCGAGCCGCCGGAACTGATCGGATCAGGAAGATCAGTATCAAAGGTGGACCCGGCAATAGTAGCGGATACAGTGAAGGAAGTAAAGCGTGTTGATGAGAACTGTCTTGTGCTCTGCGGTGCCGGTGTGACAAACGGAGAGGATGTAAGAGCAGCGCTCGAGTTAGGTGCAGATGGCGTCTTGCTGGCTTCGGGCGTCGTGAAGGCGCAAGATCCCAGGGCAGTATTGCTCGATCTGGTATCGGGGTTGTAGGGGATTTGTATTTGTATTATACGATCTAACTGAACCCTGAACCATGAACCATGAACCATGAACCCCAGAACTTTAACCCTGTACAGTTACCCTTTTATATGCTCCGAGTTCCTTTGCAGAGAGAATTAGCCTCTTATAGCATCCATTATTCTCAAGTGTACTGGAATCACCGATTAAAATCAGCTTCCGCTTCGCTCTCGTTATAGAGACATTGAGCCGTCGTAGATCTCTGAGAAAACCTATCTCGCCTGATTTGTTACTTCTTACAAACGAGACAATAACAACCTCTTTCTCTCTGCCTTGAAAACCATCTACCGTCTTTATCTCCAACCCTTCTACCTGAAGCATCGTTCTAATGATCGAGACCTGGTCACTATATGGCGATATAATTGCTATCTCTTCAGGTCTTATGCCTGCGCTTAAAAACCGCTCTGCAATACTCTTCACCAATTTCGCTTCTCCTACGTTCTCTTTCGATACTGACCCACTCCTTACTCGTTCCCTGAATTCATTATTATTATCATTATCTTTGCCATTGCCACGTGTATCAATAAACAGAAAAGGTCTGCGATTGAGATATTCATATTCATCGTAATCTTCATTCGCGTACTCAAACGAGTTTACTACTTTCGATTCCTGGATAGGAATGATATCTCTGAGACTCTGCCTCCTTACCCGTTCATTTGCTCGCAATTTACCTTCATAAAACTCCTTATTCGGAAATGCCATTATCTCTTCGTTCATCCTATACTGGACTTCAAGCATCACACGTATCCGGTTGCCATACAACTGCAAAAGCCGTTCGAATAGACTCTTGTTCAAACCCCTTCGTGCCGCTTCCTCATTCAGGATTGTAGGTGGCAGTTGCTTGTGGTCTCCAGCCATGATAAACCGCTTCGCCTTGAGTATCGGTATCAAGGCAGAAGGTTCAGTAGACTGCGTTGCTTCATCGATGATAGCATAATCGAACCTCGCAGCTTTGAGTATCTCTGAACCCGCAGTACTGTTAGTCGCACAAATTACGTCTGAATCACTGATAATCCTCTTTATCGCGCGACTTTCCAGTTCACGCGCAGCGCCGAATAATTTATCTAACTTTTGCTTCCGCGTAATCCACTTCATCATGCCCTTCAGCTTCGCTGCCGGTATCCCGCGTACTGCGTCTCCCGTGGATGCGAGCCGCATTATCGCTTCATCACTCAAGCCCCTTCTCCATCGCATTTCTGGCACAATAAAGTCTTTCATGAGCTCTTTCAGACCGTAAGCTTGCTCTCTGAGCGCTTGCGCATTTATATAATCCGGATCTTCCTGAACCAGATAATCCAGACTCCTTCGCCGTAAAGATGCGATCACACGCGCGGGATGCCCTATCCGCACAACTTCCACGCGATGCTTATCTAACCGTTCTACCAGGTTATCTACCGCAACGTTAGAGTCAGCAGCAGCTAAAATCTTATAGCCACGCTTGACGAGTTGTATTATAACTTCTACGCATGTTATCGTCTTCCCTGTTCCAGGCGGTCCATGAATGACGAAGAAATCGTGTGCCGCTAAGGACTTCAAAACAGCTTTTTGCTGGTTTTCGTTCAATTCCGCATTGAAAAATTCTATCTCTTCTTCTATCTCATCGAAACACGGCGGTCTACGGCCGCGACCGAGTAATTTATCCTTCCGCCATCCTGGCAACCGCTTAAAATTCTTTAGTGCCGCAAGCATCCGTTGAAATGTGATGTCATTCACAAATAGGTCAATTCTAATGTCTTTACGATAAACAAAGCCAGGTGGCGCATCATCAAACGCAACCGTAATAGAATACGATGTCTTTTCCGAGACGGTTCCCCTTGGGTTATCAGCATCATACGGGGCTGTACCTGCTCTGCTTGCCAGAACGATGTCTCCAACCTCTATCTCACTTTCAGGTAAGGTCAAACCCTCGTTCTGTTTTCTGAACCTTACTAAATACTTCCCGCCCAAGCCAATCTCTAGAAATTTGCCCTTCATCTTCAGGAAAGCCCTGCCCTTCTCTTCACGCGTCCGTCCGCTCAATCGTCTCATCTCCTCTTCGTGCTGCCGCATCTGTTCTTCGCGTTCCAACTCCACGAGTTCACTGAAATGCTTTACGTATTCGTTCTCGTTCATTCCTTCTTTTCCATTTCATTATCTCTTATCTCTTATCTCTTATCTCTTATCTCTAACATTGTAACTATTCAACCAATAGTTGATTAGCTACAGAGTACACAGAGAAGATGAAATTAATGGATGAATTGAGAGAAAAAATCATTGGCGCTTGTATCAAATTTGAATTTGGTGCTTGGAATTTGTTTGTAATTTGATGCCGGGTGCCCGGAATTTTTACTATACTATACAAATTTGTCAAATGTATTTATATAGTAAAAGTGAAAGGTTAGAAACATGGAAGAAAACATGGAAGAAAACATGGAAGAAAAAATGCAAGAAGTGAAGAAGGAATATAAGTGCAAGTATTGCGGAGAGGTCTTTGAGAAGCCATTACTGCTAGCGCATCATGTGAGGCTATCGCATAAAAAACTGAAGAAAAAGGAGAAGAAAGGGATTGCAGTAGGAAAACTGGCGGAAAATATTAGGAAAAATGTTGAAGCCGTAGGTATCCTGAAGGGATTGCAGGTCTCGCCCAGTCTGAGTGAGGCAGAGAAGGAAGTCCTGGATGACGTAGCAAAGCGAATTGAAGGGCTTCTGACGCATATCCAGAAGGGTAAATAAAGGTAAAGGTAAAGGGAAAAGTAAAGGAAAAAGTAAAGGAAGAGGATAGAGGAGACAGGAGGAGAGGAGAAGAGAAGAGGGGAGAGGAGGTAATAAATCATTCGGATTTGGGAAAGAAGAAGAAGATGAAAGGTTGGTAGCCAACTGTGATTTTGTAGAAGCAAAATTAGAAAAGAAAGAAAGAAAAATTATCTCCTAAGGAATTATTCATTGAGGCTCCTATATTTTTCCCGCCTCTATCACTCATATCTTTTGGAATAAGTGATTTTTTCCGTGCCATTTCAATATATGATCTTCATAGAGAATATTGTACTCGTTCAACTGGATGATAAAGGTTTTACTCAAATCTTCAGACCCGCAGAGAAAAAGGAAGTAAAAATATTCCTCGAAAATAAGATGGGTATTGAGGAACTTTATATGGAGAATAAATCTGCGTAAATCCTTATGAATCTGCGTCCTAAATAAATAGAAATTATACTTTATATACAATGAACAAAAAAACCCTCTTCATAGTCATATCCGCAACTCTCCTCCTTCTCGCAGTATGCAGCATCTCCATCTCCGCCGTATCCGCATCAGTCGAGAATCCAACGGTCATCATCACCGATTATCAGATATATCCGGAGATACTGATGCCTGGCGATATAGCGATTCTCACGATAACCATAACAAATACCGCAGAAGCAGGTCATGCGGCCGAGACCGAGGTCCGTAGAGTTATCCATACACCTCCTCTTATCACCACTGAGGAAAAGGACAAAAGAGTCA
>JACGMN010000135.1 GCA_014061035.1 Candidatus Methanophagales archaeon
ATTTGATGCCAGAAGAGGAGGGCTTTTTAGGTGATTTCATGATTGATATAGAGCCGATGCCTATGCACGAGTCAAAGATTGAGATCGCATTTGAGGTCGGCGAAGAGTTTGGCATTCTACGTGTGACTGCGAAAGACCAGAACTCTGGAAATGAGCGGAAGGTGAAAATGGAGGCTACTGGTAGGCTTTCAAAGAAAGAAAAGAACAGGTGGATGAAGAAAATGTTGAAGATGCAGGCAATAAAAGTAAGAGTCGTGAATGTGGAGACAGAAGACGTTCTCAGCTACTATCTCAATCCGAATGCCTATATTGGCGATGTAAAGCAGGAATTGATGCAGAAGGGTATCTTAGCAGATGGATTCGGTATTTTTTATGATGATGCTGAACTTGACGATGACCGTCAGGTAAAAGAAATAGGTATTAAGGCAGGCTCCGCGCTGGAGGTAATGCAAAAATGAAAAAATGGAAAATGATATGCAATGACAGAAGAGAAAAAAGCGTATGATGAATGGATGCAACGTTATACATGTAACGACCCTTACTGGAAGCTGCCCACGCGATATATGGACCAGTCGAGAGTTGGCGGAATGTACAAGAAAATTGAGTGGTTTGAAAAACTCAATCCAAAGTGCGTAGATGACTTATTTTCAGGGCTGCCTAGCTATTATTGTGTGCTCTGCGTATCAAAGGATGCTACCCAGGAGGAGATTAAAGATGCGTACGAACGAAAGAAGAGATGCTCGAATTATCCTGATGATGTGATTGAACGAGCTTACGAGATGCTGAACGATACGGAAAAGAGCGCCGAATATGAGAAGAGAAGATCCTTCATATTTTTCCTAAGATCCTGATGGGATTCACAGCAACAGAGAAACGAGAGATAAAAGAAGCCCATAATCGCGGGTTGGATATGGAGAAGAACCGTGCTACGTGGGGATATATCATGGAGAATCATGGCGGCTGGATTGCCCTTTTACATCGCGGAGCACCCTCATTTTACGAAGTATTGAATCTTGATAGAACAGAACTAAAACTAGAACTAGAACTAAAAATAAATACTTGCGATGAGATAATTGCGATGAGATAAGATGCGATGATAGTGACGCAGGAGTGGACGCTGATAGGGGTGTGGATGAGAAACTGCGTGAAGAGATATGTAGAATATTAAACAACGCGCAGTTAAGGTTTGAATACGATTTTCTGCTGGATGGGCTGGCGGAAATTCTGGATGATGGCGATTCGGAAGAGATTAAAGGTAAAGGTAAAGGTAAAAGAGCGTTATGGGAAGGCAAACCCGCATCATATTTGATGTTGCTCAGATACTATAACATACTATAACTATATTGAGCAGTATGAGGAGATTATGAGTGAGCATCCTGATTGGGGAAATATATAGACGATAAAACGTTCTACGATATCCTGAATATCGATGCAGCTTCGATCCCGGTAGATAAGCAAGAAGCAGAGAATTTTATCAGGAATGCATACAAGGATAAGGAGAGGACGGCAGAGGTCAATCTCGCATATAGCGTCTTAAAGAATTTCCGGCTGAGAGATGCGTACAACTGGTGGTTAAAACACTCAGAATGGGTCAGCGTGATACAACAATTCGATATAGAGACAGTAGATGTAGCTGAAGATGAGGCCGAGATAAGGAGAGCGTTAGAACTCGCGGAAGTTCGTGTGAGAGAATCAGGGTAACTACTGGGGTTCGGGGTTCGGGGTTCTAAGTTGTCGGGTTCTACGTTCTACGTTCTACGTTCTA
>JACGMN010000140.1 GCA_014061035.1 Candidatus Methanophagales archaeon
ATGTAGGGTGCGCACCTCAGGCAGAGCCCGGCAGATTCAACCAAAAAAACGTTCGCACCCGTGCTTTCAGCCCAGTCTATAGCATCGCCGAGAATCAGCACATTTACATGATCCGGGCATAAATCCCCCGTATATACTTTCTTTACCGGTATCCCAAATTCTTTCTTAAATATCTCATCTTCTGTCGCATACTGCGTATCTATCTTGAGGTATGCAACTTTATCCCCTTTTTGAAGGAGTTTTGCACATACGGACTTCAAAACTGCTGTCTTTCCAGAAGAGGGAGGTCCAGCACAACTGATCAACTTCACGCAATCACATCCTTAAGCTCAATTGTCGCCCCCGACCGTATCTTCTCTCTCAAGCCCATCAAGAGATTATCAAGCCTTTTGAGTTCTTCTGCAGCCGCTTTCTCTTTTTCTGTCGTTTTTATCACCTGCTTCATCGATCCATTGCGCATAACGATCCGGAAATCTGAGAATAGCGTAATTACGGGATCGTGCGTTACAAATACCATCATTTTTTGGTACTCTTTCAGAATCTTTAACGCCCTTTCCTTGTATATTCCCGCGTTCTCAACCTCATCGAGCAGGATGATCGGCGAATTCCCAATGACGACCGCATCCGCGATGAGCAGAGCCCTTGTCTGACCGCCGGATAGCTCGGTCATGCGATTGCGCGGTAATATATTCTCACCACACAGTTGATTTGCAAGGTCCAGGGTCCTCTCTACCAGATAGCTCCCCCCATCCTGCCTGATCTTCGCGTGAAGATCTAAGAAGTCGCAGACTGGAAGGTCTGATAGGAAGGTTGTATGCTGCGTTATCAAGGCAATTGGATTATTATGTGGGTTATTTCTTATCTCTTCCGGGACTTCATCGCCATTTATGAGTATCCTTCGCTTTGTTGGTGTGTCTCCGTATGCGAATAGCTCTATGTCGTTTATTAACATCGTCTTTCCAGAACCGGTTGGACCTACGATGCTGACGACGTCGCCGTTTTTAAGATCTATCTCTTTTAGCGGTTCCGGGTCACCGGACTTTCCGCATCCTCCCAGTATCGTTATCGTTTCGATCATCTTATCAGAACCTTCCCCCGCTATTTTTTTCGTTTTATACTACACAGCTTTATTTTATACATAAATATTCTTTTCATTATTTCCAGTATTTAACTTTGTTTATTTTGCATGATGAATTACCTGATTGTATAATAGCGAAGGCAAAAAGATATAAATAGGGGGGTGCCGTTATACTATAAGATTATAAGATATGAGCATCGCTGACGACGTAGTTGCTGAGATATTCCGGGATGATAAAGATATTCCAGTGGTATTAACAAAAGTAATCAAACAGAGACTGGGAATTAGCATAGGAGAATTCAGCGAGCGATCTGGAATACCGACAAGCACGATTTACAAAATTCTTTCCGGCGAGAGAGACCCGAACTTACGTACCTTTAGAATGATTATAGATACGATAAAGAAGATAGAGGGAGGATATAAAGATAAGAAGAAGAGAATAATCGCGGTTGTTGGATCAAGAGGTGTTTTGGACTGGATAGAAAAAGATATGATACAAGTTGGTGAGGAGTTCTTTCAGATTAAAGAATATGCGGTCACGGGCATTGAAGAAGCGATTATAGAGGCAATAAAAGCTGAACGTGACGGGGCATCCGCACTTGTCTGCGCGCCCATCGTCAGTTCCACGGTTGAAAAGGTAGTTAATATCCCGGTTGCTACGATAAAACCAAGATCCAGCGTTACCAGAGCTATTGAATCTGTAGCAAAAAAGATGGGTGCGCCATAATTTCGCAGTTGTGCGAGATGAAAAATATTTCCGTGAAGTGAATAGCGAATGCGAAGAAGGAATAGAATATGGGTACCAGCCACAAAACCTAACTTTCTTAGGTTATTTTAGCATAAGCTAACTTTGTTAGGTTATGCTTTATATATGCCTAATACATATTACTTTTATTAGTGAAAAAAAATGAGGTGAAAAAAAATGAGCGGAAAAGGAGAATATAAAGAAATGAAAGAAATGTACAGAAAAATCGTAACAAAGAGGTGCTTGCTATCTATGGTAGAGAAGTTGAGTAGGGGGAGAAAAATAATTACCGCTGTAATTGCGTTAGCGGTGGTCGTAATAGGTGCTGCACTTGTATTCATCGTTATGCTGCCAGAGCAGGAGCCGCAAGTGCCGGTGGTTGGGCATATTCACATGACCGGTGCCGGTGGTTTTCGAGATACAATGAGCGATTTTATTGCTGGTCAGTTTGAGGTACCGGTTGAGTTCGAGGCTACAGGTTCAAGATATCTGCGTGATTACCTTACTATAGCTCTTGCCAGAGGAAGCATTGAGCGAGGAACGCTTTTCTCTTATAATCACCGTCAGGTTCACCGGCAGTTTGAAGCGGCGCGGCCGTTCATTGCTGAGTTTCCGGATCTTTTTCCGGTTCGCGCGGAACTTGCTGAACTGGCTGATCCTCGTGGTGAGCTACATCTAGTCTGGGTTGATGCTTATGTCATTATCTACAACCCAGATTTGATCGCACGTGAGGAAGTCCCTTCTACCCTTGTCGAGCTGGCTGAGTTTGATCAGCCGATAAGCGTTGTAACTACGGGGTGCTTAGGAACCTGGGGGACGATGGCTTTTTATCACCATTTGGGTGAAGAAGCATTTAGAAGATTGATTGGAAATGCTGAAGTGACGGGCAGCTTGGGAGATGTAACTAAAGCTGTAAGAGAGGGTACCGTAGCAGTAGGCATCTCTTCTCTACTGAATGTAATGGTAAGAGATGGAGATGTAGGGGTAATCTGGCCTAGAGATGGGGCGATTGCTAAGCCCGCCTATCTGGTCATCCCTGATAATCCGACAGATTATCACCTACGTCTGGCTCAGATCATTATGAGTCCAGTCGCCGCCGAATTGTTCGCGAGAGAGTTCAACATGGCTTCAGCACTTCCAGATGGACCTGTCCCGGCAATAGTGGAAGAAAACAACTTTAATTTTGTTTTTATTCCAACGCAAGCGATTATATGTGAGGAAACCGCAGCAAGAGTGGACCAAATTGTTGGAAGTTAGCTAAAGTTAGGTTAATGTGAGGTTAGGTTCGAAGTTCAGGGGTTCGGGGTTCTACGTTGCAGGGTTCTACGTTCTACGTTGAGGGGTTCACGGTTCAGGGAACAAAGCAAAACGTAGAACGTAGAACTGTTTAGGGTTCACGATTCAAGGTTCACCCCTTACCCTTTAGCCCTTAGCCCTTAGCCCTTAGCCCTCACACCTATACAAATACGAAGATACATCACCGCCCAAATCTCCGTTCCCGTAACTTAAAATCTTTAACAGCCCTTAAAAAGTCTATCTTCCTGAATTTTGACCAGTTCATATCTGTAAAGTAAAATTCGGTGTAGACAGATTGCCATATAAAAAAATCCATTAACCGTGTGGTTCCGGATCTGATGACCAGTTCAGGCTCTGATTTGAAGAGCAACTCTGATTCTATCAGCTTCTCATCTATCTCTTCCGGCTCTAATTCTCCTCGTTCTACCTTCTTTACTATCTCTTTTACCGCCTTCGTCAGCTCGCTTCTTCCTCCAAACCCTAATGAAATCTGTATTCTCTTATCGTTCGCGTTCGCATACGGTGATGCTGATGCTGATGCTGATACTGATACTGATACTGGTACCGATGTGTCTTCTCGCTCCGTTCTGCCACTATGACCAGGACTATGACTATGACTAGGACTATGACTGTGACCATGCCGGTAAATAACAAATGAGGCGGTTGTTTTATCATTGCTCAACACCCTTTTTATCTCTTCTTCGAGGCGAGAGAGACGGGAACTGGAACTGGAACTGGAAGATGCGTTCTTCACTAAACTACTATCTGTCCCATCACTGCTGATAACGCCGATGTAAACAGTTATTATATCTATCTGCAATCTATGACACCACTCTATGAAGTGCCTGAGCTTTTCCATTCCCTGCTCATGCTCATTTAAGAGGAGGTCAGTTTCATCTAAGACAAGCAGAATATGATTCAGAGGGATAGAAGAGTTCAAGACTCTTCGTTCTAACAGCTTCTCATAGAGAAAAGATACAAATTTTAGCATAGTCTCGATTCCAGTTCCGTCAGCGCCGGGAGAGGGATTCGAACCCTCGCTCCCCTTAAGGGGAAGTAGATTAGCAGTCTACCGCCTTAAACCTCTTGGCTATCCCGACAATATTACTTTGCTAATTCTAATAGCTAATTCTAATAGTACATAAATAACGTATAACTTCTGTCTCTTAATCTGCGTTAATCTGTCTCAATAATTTATTTTTCATGCATCCAAGTAACCGTTAATAAACTCCGCGCCGCCTCTGCCTCTCCCGTAGTAACAGTACAACCACTACAGCAGCAAGCACTATTACGACGGCAATAATCGCTCTATCCCGGATCGCTCGGCCACCGACCGCGGCTTCAACCTCCGCTTTTGCCTCTTTAGCCAACTCTAGTGCAAGCCCAGCCCCTTCCAATGCCTCTTCCGGCATGCCGGCTTTATAAGACCGCAGCGAATTAGCCAAATGTTCATCTGCCAATTCAAGACGTATCTTCGCAACACTGACGTCAAGACCTGCTTCTTCTGCGTTAACAATTCTCAAATTCGCTGCATCTATCTCAGCTCTTGCTTCGCGAATTGCGGCAAGTGCATCTTCTATTATCTTTGAGCTAACATCTCGTCTTATATCTATCACCAGAAATTCTTCATCCGCTATCTTTTGTGTTATCTTCAATAGCCCCAGATCAACTTTCCGCATAGTCACTTCCGGTGCATTCCCGACTAATGTTACCCGCACCTCTTCGACTTTTCTATGATCAATAGTGAAAGGAACGCGGTATCTTTCAGATATTCCATCTACAAATATGCTGGGTAGCACCCCTAAATCAGATTCGAAGATTAGCTCTGACTTATCAATTACCTTGCTAAAGTTTGTTAATACAATTTCTACGGTAACTTTACTGCCGCTCTTTACCATCTCTGTACCGTCGACCTTATCATAGTCTATATGTTCTGATTCGAGCTCTACGAACCGCGGTTTGTCTTCCGCAGCAGATACGCTCACGCCCACTCCGAGCAGTATCAAACAAAATGCTCCTATGACCATCAAAGACAATATCAGACGGTAGTTAATCTTCAGTGGTATCATCATTATTTTTTCAGTACCTCAATCAGAATAAAGGTTTTATAGTATCGTTTGTATCCATGAGCTCTTCGTATTCTTTCTCTTTCTCACTCGATACTTCTTTTATCTTCTCCTGCGCTTCTGTACCAATCGCTTGTAGCTCTTTTATCCTCGGGATATCAGATACGCCTGAAAACAGAACGACCGTTGAGACACGCTGCCCCTTTACAATTGGATAATCTCCGCCTCTCACCTCTTTTCCTCTTATTATATCTTCGATTCGCACTTTTGACATCTCTATACCTTTTCTGCTCAACTCTGCCGGTGGTCCCGCAGTGATTATCAATGCCTTCTCCGCCGTGGAAACATCGCATGGGATCGTCAATCTACCTGCTATTGATCTCCTCACCAGAGCGGTAATCCTCGTAACCGTATCCAGATTCTCCAGATCCTTCTTTTTACCAAGCAGCTTCTTAAACAACCCTTTACTCTCTATTTCTTCAGATGCGTATCCAATAGTCGATATTCCGCCTCCTTTTAATGTGTTGATCACCTCTGCCGCATCTACGACCATCTGACCTACTTCATTCGCTTCGCCTGCACCAAATAGAATCGCGAATCTCCGTACAATCTCTTCGTTTATATCGGCAAAAGCCTCTTTTACACTCTCTCCTTCCTTCTTCCATGCATCGTTATCAAATAGGAATAGATTATCCACTTCGTTCACAAGAGTCATCATGCTTCGAGCAGCATTTAAAGAGTATAAGCTCCCTTCATCTTTCGCAGGTAGTACCCCAAGTCCATAAACCGGCTCTTCGTACAACTTCTTTATCCTTCTTGCCAATACAGGCGCGCCGCCGGACCCTGTTCCACCGCCTAAGCCCGCGATAATCAAGAAAGCATCGATCTTATATGTCCCTCGCTTATCTATCTCATTCTGAATCGTATAAATTTCATCTGTTGCAACTTGTGCACCGCGTTCGTTATCTGCCCCTATTCCATGCCCTTTCGTCTGTGACTCACCTATAAGTATCCTATCCTCCATCGGTATATTCTTCACACCCATCAAATCAGACCGCGCTGTATTGATAGCCAGAGCATTAACAACGAAATTTTGTCTAGTCTTCTTAGCAAACTCTACGAATGCATCAGCAATTCTCCCGCCTGCCTGTCCATAACCTATTATAAATATCCTCATTTTATCCCCCCTTTTCTTCTTAATTCTTCTTTATCTTTTATATTCCATTCATTTATCTATCTTTATGATAATCGGAAGATTTTAAAACTATATTCTTACTATACATATTTAAACACATGTCGTTCATGGCTAGGCGGCTTTTTTTCGCGCCACCGCTTCTGATGTAATTTACTACCAGTTCTGAGATCTCTCCTGTTTCGTCAGTAAAAATAATGTCCTCTACATTACCTATATAATCCCCACTTGCCGCTATAACTTTTTTATTCAGGATAGATTTAGCAAACATCCTCAACGCTTTACTCCCTTTTCGCGCGATAACATCCCTGATAAATAATTCCCTTTTCCTAATCTCTCTTACGTCCTCACCCATTAAATCGCAGATCGCTTTTATGTCTACGATATCTTCCAGCTTGAGATCAAGTCGGTATAAAATGACATGTGCCAGAGACTGCGAGAACGCAAACGGATAGAGAGTAGCAAATTTACCGTGCATTCTTATCATTTCCTTATGCCCCGGGTCGAATAGATAGTCCTCTACTGATTCTTTCACCTCCCGCGTAATCACTGCTTTTGCATTATCGTGACCTACCGCCCCTTGCTCTATTCCCTTCGCTTCACACATCTGGATCGCGTACGGAACAAAATATTCTATCGAGTCTTTTTCAACATCATCAAAAATGAAGTTCCACGGGAATAGCCGCGACCTCAAGTGCGCGACTACTCTCTCATTCCCTTCTTTACCCTTTTTCTTCCACCACATATCTTTGATTCACTATTTAAAGAACTTTGTCTTTAAGAACCTTTTAATACCCGCGCCCGAATTTGAAATACCTCTTATTCTTTTTTCCTTCCTTTCTTCTTCTTCTCTGCGTGCTTCAGCATTACAGATCTGCCATACTCGTTCACCAAAGTCTGTTACCTCGTATTTACCATCATGTTCCTTAACCAATCGATATTCCCAGTCATCGCTCATTAAATACGCTACACCAGTAACCAGTTCTTTATCGTAAACATCGCCCTTCACCAGCTCTTTATACTCCTTATCTTCTCGATACGCTATATCTTTTATCTCCTCCATCCCAAGTCCACGCCCTTCTTTTAGCAAAGTCTCCAGGACAATAAAAGCGTATTCATTCTGTTTTAACAGCGAACAGCACTTATCTATGGTATTCTCCACGCCAAGCATCTTCTTCGCAGTCTCCTGAATTATCATTATTACATACGCTAAAACTTCCAGAGGAGAAGCCGTATCAGTTAATTTAACCCTTATCCCTTCTTTAGAGACTGTAGCTACTCTGAATTGAATAGACGGTGTCGGCGTATTATAGAAGATATCGGTAAGAGCGGAGAAGTACGCATCAGAAATCGGCTCGTGTTCACTATCATACGGATAGAGATCACCATTTAATAAGTCTAAATTCGGAGATAATTTCGCGGTCAGCTCCAATATTTCCTTCTTAACTTCTTCCAATTTCATTGCGGCACCGCTTTTATCCTCTTCCTCTTTCCTTAACCGCTTCGCTTCTGTAGCTAATTGGTCCTTTAACTTTCCACCTATTCCCTTTTCTAATAGTTTCTCTATCTCTTCTAACTTATTTCCTGCTGCATTGCCGACCGCTATTTCACGCAACCGCCAATATTCCTGTGCTAATGCATTCACTTTCTCGTTAAATTTCTCCACTATCTCTACACTTCCATTTAAAACTATAATATTTCTTCTATCACCCTTGCATAAACCGGTCGAGTGATAAAAATACCTATTAATAGTCCAACGATGGTCACAATCGCGAACCCACGCAGTGTGCCTAATGCCATGAATGCAAGAGCGAGCATCGCCACGCTGGTAGTCGTTACAGAAATAAATATTATGCCGAACGCAGATGATATTCGCTTACGGTATATACTCGAGGAGGAACGACCTCCGGAGATAACCTCATCGGTTATTATCACTAAATGGTCCAGTCCCATGCCTATCATCGCGATTATCCCTGCAATGCTTGGCAGATCCAGGTGCCATTTTATCGCCGCGGCGAACCCAAATATCAGGATTAACTCACTAAAAAGCATGAGCGACATCGGCAGTACAATCTTCTTCTCACGGTATCGCAAGAAAACAACGAGTATAGCGAAGATGATTGCGAATAATCCGGCAATTAATGCTCCTTCCTTGAATTGAGCGCCTAAATAAGCCGGAACTTCGCCCGAACCTATTATCTCTACGTTTACTGGCAACACGCCTGCGCGTATGTGGATTATAAGCTCTTTAGCGCTTTCAAACCCTTCTGTTCCTGTCCCGGTCTCTGCACGTAGTTCATAAATCGGCATCACTTGCAAATCACGCGCCAGCTCCGGAGATAACGGTGCGCTATAGACTACTATATCGTCGAGCAGCATTACGAGTTCGTGATCTCTTGGATTGAGAGTAGCGCCATATTCTATTGCGGCATCTCTTACCGCAACCGCTCCTTCTGCAGTTAGTGCAAAAGTAGCGCCCCACGGCGCATGTTCCCCTTCTCTAACTGGCAGTGGCCCGACTCTCCTGGTATCTATTCCCTCGCCGCCATAAACAACATGCGTAGTGATATTTTTAATCTCTTCTAACCTCATCCCTTCCACTATATCGCCCCCGATGCCTGCCGTCTGGATTCGTATCTCAAATTTTCCAGGCTCGCCTACGATCTCTTTAGCAGTTCCGATGTCAACACCCGCGAGGTCAACGAGCATAAAATTTGTTCCGACAGTTCTTATACCTATGTCTACTAATCCGAGTAAGTTCAGCTTTGTCTCTACTACCCGCCGTGTTTCATCACGAGTTGCTGCCGTCACACCTTCTTCAAAGATGTATTCATCATCTGGTCCTTTCGCTATACTGCTGTTAATACCGGTCAAGACTTCCGATAAGTCGGTCTTTGGGATACTCTTCCGTATCTCAAACATCGCTACGCCTTCTTCTCTGAAATAAACAACTCCGGTATCGAGCTCCTTTTCAAGGAAAGTGGCAACTTCTTCACCAGTAACCGGTGCCGGTGCGTCTATTCCAACTATCGTGCCCTCTAATTTCAACTGCAGCCATGACCCGCCTACTAGGTCCAGACCAAACCTTAAATTACCCTCAAGTCCTGCATCAGGAGGCGGCGTAGGAAAGACATATATAGCTAACAAAGCTGCTATGACTGATAATAGCAATACAATTACCCTTATATCCTTCAGCAAGCCTGAACCTTTTTTCTTCATTTTTTGCTTATTTCACTACTACACCTGAAGTATAGTATAATTTACATCTATTTAAATTTAGTTTAACCGTGTTGATTCTTATCATCTGCGTTCATCTGCGTCCGATTATAAAATTTATTCTTTCTCGTCGCTCAATTCTTATGCCGCTTTTACTGTAACTACTCAGGTTGCCAGGTTCACGGTTCAAGGTTCACGGTTGTCCAGCTTGCGCTCTTCATATTTCTTGAGATAGTTGATGAATCCACGAACAGCAGCACGTGGTACCCAGGTTGTCAGGC
>JACGMN010000143.1 GCA_014061035.1 Candidatus Methanophagales archaeon
AAGGACCCGCTATGATCAGAATAGATTTTCAAATCTTGGTCTTTATGATGATTCAGCCATTTCGCAGCATAACCTTCTTCTTCATGAACATACATCATATCAAAACTTTTCCCCTCCGAATTCATGGCAAGTGATTGCGGCACCCCAAATATCTCATGCATTGTGCCGGTCTGACACATAAAGAACGGAATGAGAACAATCAGTATCACCAAATAAGTCTGCTTCGCACGGAGGAATCGAGCTACCTCTATTCCGCCAATAACAAAAAATGGCGATAGAACGACTATCATCTGCATAAACGCCCTATCCATTCCATAACCTACAAAAACAAAAGGCAAAGCTACCGATGCTGCAAATATAGCCGAGCAGACAACTGCGAGAACGAGGAACAGAGCGTCGATCCTCTGTGATAAGAAGTCCGAGCAGAGGTTTTTCCCCTCACCACGGAAAGCAACCATGCGGCGACGATATCTCACTAAAGTGGTCAACACTCCGATGGCAATGAAAGCGATCGTCAGCCACGAGAAGACAAAGTGAATCTGCCTGGGAATCTCTTTGTACCCCAGCCCGTACCCGAAAGCTGCAGGTACTCCCCCTCTCTCTCTCGCCTCCAGGATGAAGAATTCATGCAGGCTTTCCAGAGTCGTGGAAACGAATCTCACACCAGCATCGAAAGCTGCCCCCGTGACCTGACTATACCAGAAGAAGATCAAGGCAAAGAAGATTGCCACAATTCCGAAGGTTACAAGGTTTCTCAGTAGGGGTTGACGCATTTCTAGTGTCGCAGCGGTAGCGGTAGCTTGACCTGTTGGGTTTGACGGATTACCGCCGGTTGATGGATTTGATAAGACAGTTGGTCTTCTCTGCAACGAGATAAATCTCGGAATGATCTGCATACCAAGCCAGGTGAACAGCAGTATAAAGAAGAAGATATATGCGGTTGAATAGTGAGAAAGAATGCAAGAGAACGCAAAGACAATGAACAATAGCTTTTTATTCAACTCGCCCAGGTTGCTCAGGAGTAATGTCATAATTGCTAAGGCAAAGAAAAGAATTGCAAGACTGGTCCGTGGATGAGCTGTTATCATCAAGAACATGCCCTGCGTCATAAAGAAGAACGAAGCTAAGAAGGCGTAGTGATTACCGATATATTTCCTTGAGATCAGATAAGCTATCACCGGAGAAATAGAGAAAAGAATGGGGTAGAAGATTTTAAAAAGATATTGCGAATCTGTATTGAGGAATGAATGGTATATCGTAGGAAGAATTGAGACGCTCAAGACGGCATCTAATGGGTTGCCCATAACACCTATCTGCCACAGCCCATTATAAAAAGTTTGCCGGAAAAGGTAATACTCAAGATGGGCATCGACCCCGATGATGAAACTTGACCTCAGGCCCAATAGAAGCACCAGGGATATGCTTGTCAACAATATTATTGGTGCATAAACCCTGTCAGGAACCCAGTTATGCTTTACCGCTATGAAAACAGCATAAGCTGGGATTAGAAATAGCAAGACCATCAGCATCGCATTGTTATCTGTGGTGTTCATAATACGCATGCCGAGGATGCTTAATAAAGGGAAGAGTGCAGGC
>JACGMN010000053.1 GCA_014061035.1 Candidatus Methanophagales archaeon
GACATTGAATGGTTGATTGAATTTACAGAAACTGCAAAACGTCATGGTGCAGACCGGATAAGATACTGCGATACCCTTGGATATGATGATCCGTTTACGATATATGAGCGTGTGAAAACGCTTGCAGAAGCGGTAAAAATCCCTATCGAACTGCACTGCCATAATGATCTGGGCATGGCTGTCGCATGTTCCATTACCGGTGCCCGGGCAGCAATAGATGCTGGAGTGGACGCATACATCACTACAACAGTGAATGGTATAGGAGAGCGAGCAGGCAACGCAGACCTGATCTCCACGATTCTTGCGGTAAAGAAATCGAGCGGGTTCGAGGGAAAATACCAATTAGACGAGCATATTGATTTAAGCCAGGCGTGGACGATATGCAACTACGCCTCCTATGCCTTCGGTGTACCTATTCCTATCAACCAGCCGGCAGTAGGCGATAATGCCTTCGCTCATGAGTCGGGAATACATGCTGACGGCGTACTGAAGGACAGCAGAAATTATGAACTGTATGACTACACAGAAGTAGGCAGGGGGCATATCGAGCAGATTGAGACCGGACGTCTTATAACAACTGGTGAATACTCAGGGATAAAAGGGTTTAAAGATGTAGCAGGAAAATATGAGCTGAGATTCGACGATGATGCGAGTGCTCGAAAGATATTAGAACTAGTTCGGTATGCAAACGTTCACACGCAGAAGCCTGTTACAGAGGACGAGATGAAGTTTATTGCGCAATATCCTGAGCATGCACGTAAGATTATGTCGGTGCAACCGTAATAAGAAAATGAGATTTTTTGAAGAACGGGGGTTAAAAGAGAGAGTATTTGCAGACCGGGTATTGGAAGTAGAGCGGTCGGCAACTCTCGAATACGACGCTATTGCGAAGAGACCGGGAATGATAAACTTAACCGTAGGAAGGCCGGACTTTGACACCCCGTCAGTGATCAAGGAAGCAGCAAAAAAGGCTTTAGATGAGGGTAAAGTCCATTATACGCCGTCTAATGGAATACCTGAGCTCCGGAAAGCAATAGCGGAGAAACTCGAAGTAGAGAACAATATTCCGGGTCTCAACGAGGATAATATCATCGTATCGGGTGGCGGAAAGCTGATAATCTACTGCATCATCATGGCTTTAGCCGGTAAAGGCGACGTTGTCGCTATACAGAACCCCACCTGGGTGAGTTATGAAGCACAGATAAGACTGGCTAATGCGGAAGTTGAATGGCTCACGTTAAAGCCAGAAGAAGGCTTTATCCCCGGTGATGAGTTTATGAGCCAGTTGGAAGCGACAGATGCTAAGCTATTTATCCTTAATTCGCCCGGCAACCCTACCGGAGCTGTTATACCTGAAAAAAGAATTAAAGAGATGATGGATATATGCCTCGAGAAAGAGATATTCGTGATCGCTGATGAAGTATATGAGAAGCTCATCTATGAGGGTGAACACTACAGCCCGGCTAGCGAATACGAGAACGTGATAACAGTAAATGCGTTCAGCAAGACCTACAGTATGACCGGCTGGCGGCTTGGATACTGCGCCCATCCAGATCGTGAAATAATTGAGAGGATAGGGATTATACATCAACAGTCACTCTCTTGCTGCACGTCGTTCGCACAATATGGTGCACTGGCTGCGTTCTCGGCTGATGCGAAGGATGCATCTGAGAGATTCTGCAAAGAGCTCAAAAGGCGTAGAGACTATGTAATGGATCGCATCCGCAAGATGGACGGCGTGGTATGCGTCAAACCTGGTGGGGCATTCTATCTCTTTCCATATCTCGGGCACGTTGATGACCTCGAACTGGCAGATGAGTTATTGGAGAAGGGTGTCGGTGTCGTTCCCGGAAGTGCATTCGGCTCTCAGGGCAGAGGCTGCATCAGAATAAGCTACGGTAGTGCAAACCTTAATCTGCTTTCGCAGGCATTTGATAGGATTCAGGATTCAGGATTCAGGGTTCACGGTTCACGGTTAGACATATAAAAATTCTAAGCTCTAATTTCTAAATACTAAACAATTTCAAAATCCAAATATCAAAACTTATACTGGATCCGTGAACCTTGAACCTTGAACCCCAAACAAATGCGAGTCATACTTCACATAGACATGGACTGTTTTTTCTCAGCAGTAGAAGTGAGGGAGAATCCTGAGCTGAAAGGCTTGCCAGTAATAGTAGGGGGAGGTGGTGGAGGAGGAGCGGCAGCAGAAAGCGGCAGAAAAATCCGCGGTGTTGTGAGTACCTGCTCATACGAAGCGAGGGAATACGGCATTCACTCGGCAATACCGCTTTCAAAAGCATACGAACTTTGTCCTGATGCGATAGTTTTACCGGTGCGCATGTCGATATACAAGCAGGTCTCGGTAAGAATAATGGAGATTTTGCGGAAATACGCGGATAAAATAGAGCAAGTGGGCATCGACGAGGCTTTTCTCGATATTACCAGCAGAGTGCAGAATTGGGACGCGGCAAGGGAGTACGCAGTTGCGATAAAATCTAAGATAGAGGAGAAGGAGGGATTGACGTCTTCCATCGGTATCGGACCAAACAAAACGATCGCCAAGATCGCATCAGATTTCGTGAAGCCCAACGGTCTGACCGTTGTAGAGCAAGAAAACGTGCAGGAATTCCTGGCTCCTCTGCCTGTAAAGAAGATCCACGGTATTGGTCCAAAGACTGAGGCGATATTAGCATCGATAGGCATCAAGACTGTAAGACAGCTTGCGAGCTGCGACGTACAAAAACTCGTCTCCCGGTTCGGCAGTAAGTATGGCTGGCGGCTTCATCGGGCGGCAAATGGGATTGATGAGAGCGAAGTGGAGGAGAAAGGGGTGCGGAAGTCGTTAAGCAGTGAGAAAACTCTGGATGAAAATACCCGGGACCTGGCAATAATAAACCGGTATATTGATGAGTTGGCAGAATCAGTTCATGGAAGGCTACTGGAGGAAGGTGAAGGTCTTCTCTTCAAGACGGTCGCGATAAAAGTCAAGTTTGACGACTTCTCCATACACACACGGGCTAAGACACATAGGTCATTTCATTCCGATCTACGTACGCTCGTAAAGACTGCGAAGGAGTTGATCTCGGAATTTGTTATTGGTGCCAGTGCCCGCGAGGGGGATGTAATGGTTGCGGAGGCGGGTGCGGAGGCGGATGTGGGAATGGGAATGAGAATGGGAATAGGAATGGGAATGGGAATGGGAATAAGGTTGGTGGGCGTTCGTGTCTCGAATTTGGGTGTGATCGACAAGAAGCAAAGGCGGATTGTGTAGGTTCATGGTTCATGGTTCATGGTTCATGGTTCATGGTTCAGGGTTCACGGTTAGACATATAAAAATCCTAAACCCCACATTCCGCACTTTGAATTTATAAAGATGTAATTTTGTGATTAAATAAATTGGTCTCAAGTTCATAGTTTATCTAAAGTCCGCCCCAGGACATCGTCATTGAACCATTCTACTTTCCACAGCTCACTTTTTAGCGTGGGTGAAATTGTAGAAACAAAAGGTTTTTTATCAAGCCCGTTGGTGGGCATGCACCCTTTCAATCGAAAATACATGGAATCAAAGACGAACATACATTTGATAAGCCAGAATTTGGGGAGATGTTTCCAGAAATACAAAAATACAAAATATCTTCAA
>JACGMN010000061.1 GCA_014061035.1 Candidatus Methanophagales archaeon
TACGCTTTCTGAATTCGATATTCCGGCTTTTTTCATTGATGAAATACCGCTGCTGTCAGAAGGAGTAGCAGAAGGAGGATCCGGGGCGGAGAGAGATTTTGAAGTTATAGACGGACATATACTTAACAAAAAGATAGAAGAATGGCGGAGAAAGAAAATTAACCGGAAAAGAGTAATACAAAAGAAAAGAGTAATACAAAAGAGTAATACTACAGCGATAAAGGGTTCGGGTTCAGGATTCAGGGTTCAGGGTTAGACATATAAAAATACTAAATCCTAATTTCTAAATACTAAACAAATCCAAAATCATAAATCCAAAAATTAAAACTTATACCGAATCCATGATCCATGATCCATGATCCATGATCCGTGAACCGTGAACCCTGAACCCCGAACCCTGAACCTAAGAACCTGAGTAGTTACGATATTTTCACTACTTCCCTTACCGCTACTGCCACGCCTCTTCGCGATTCCACCATCTCCCAGCCACTCATCTTCGCCCTGCCGACACCAAACGCTTTCTTACCGGTAAAGATAACCTCATCATTCACTCGTATTCCTTCGCTCGCATTTATAACGCCCGGCGCTAATATAGAACCAGAAGATTCAGGGAAGAAATCATCAATCTGGACAGTGTACGAAGAAAGGAATTCTTCAATTCTGGTAGCGCCCTTCACTGTAAGCGCTAAAAGTCCGTATTCCGGCACAATCCTCGCAAGAACAACGTCATGATCTCTGCTATTTACGCTTAGTTTATACGATGGAAACTTACCCGTTATTCTTATCCTATCTCCTTCTCCTGCCTTTCCCATTACAAGTTCGCTTCCTGCACCGGTACCGAACTGATAATCAGCCATTGCCTTCAGCATACTCGCTTTCTTTTCCCATCCCGATAGCCGAAGCCGCGGTTGCAGTTCCAGCCGCTTGTCGTCACTATCACCGTCGCCACCGCCACCGCTACAAATCCCTGCTATTTCTTCTTTCAGCCTCCTCAGCGCATCTTTTGATCTCACGTCCTCGCCTTCTTTGCACGTGTACGTAATCTTTGCATCTATACCCAGGTCCATCGCGACATCTGAACATATCTCTTTATATGCGCCGCTGAGATGTGCAACGATCGCTTCGTAACCGTAACTTCTCAAGTTCTGATGAAGATATGCACGCAAGCAAGAAGAGACCCATTCTCGTTCTTCCGCGTCCCAGTATCCTGTTACAGGGATATCATAGAACGCTGCGGGATAGACGACTTCCAGTTCTCGCGGAACAACACCAAGCGGTGACGTGAGTATAATTTCGTGAATACTCCCCCTATATCGTTCAATCGCTTCTATGAACTTCAGATGAGACGGAGAGATAGAATACGGCTTCCGTGCCGAGCATGGCAAGAGTAACAAAATTTTTCTCCGCGGTGGTTCGTATCGCTCAAGAACGCGGGCTGCAAATCGCTTCACTTCTACCCTCTTCAGCGATTCCATCGTATTTACCATCATACAGTGGTTCCGCGCAACAGGAGTTCTTTTTTCAAAATATTCTACTTCGTCATTGTCCATAATTCTTAAGACCGCGGTTAAAAACGGTGATGCCCTTACTCTCATTTCAACATACTCACGCAGACTGCCTGCCCTTATATGTTCTTTTGCCTTCTTCAGTTCCTTATCCAGCAACAGCGTATTGTGTCTCGCGATCAGCGATGCTTTTTCCTTACCCTCCTTTCTGTTTAGCTCATCTACACTCAACGAAGAACAGACGCTGCAATTGCACGGTAAATCTGTTAATTTGTCTGCATCTAACTTTACCGCACCTTCTTCTGTCTGATAAATACCCTGATAGCCGTTTATCACTGCATTCAGATCGTCTATCAGATCGACACCCATGTAAAAAAGCAGTGCCGCATTACTGGGCGTCGCTATCGCGGGAACCAATAATGCAGCATCTGACGGTATCATGTTTCGTGCATTAATAATCCTACGGGTAAACTTCCGCGGGCTCTTGAGCAGAGCAGAGGCGAAAGATAGTACGAAACAATCAACAGATAGCGATAGCGAAGGGATTGCTTCTTCCATCTTTGTAAATAATGGGTGAACTTCTGGCAGGATGACCGCGGCTCGTGGAACGTCCCACAGGTCTTCCTGAGATACTCGAAGCAGCATAGGCGTATGAACCTGTCTCTTTTTCCCTTTCCCGCGATTGAGCGTCAATAGCCCTATTCGTGCTGCACCGTCTCTTCTCTGTACTTCGTAGTATCTGGTCATCCGTTCCGTCGTTTGTTATTGTATTTGTTGTCTTTGATTGAAGTTCTTTATTTAGGAGCGATAATAAAAGATAATAGAGGTTAGAGATATAGAAAGATGGAAAAAATAACAGTAAGTTTGATAAAAGCAGATATAGGTGGATTTCCCGGACATTCGACCGTGCACCATAAGCTGATAGATACGGCAAAAGAACAGATGCAGCAGGCGATGGAAGATGGTTTACTCGTAGACTATCATGTCCTAAATGCTGGGGACGACTTGCAGCTACTGATGAGTCACAGGAAAGGCGTAGATGCTGAAGAGATACATGGATTGGCATGGAAAACGTTTGAAGCGGCGACAGAAGTGGCAAAAGAGCTAAAGTTGCACGGTGCCGGGCAGGATTTGTTGGGGGATGCGTTTAGCGGGAACATACGCGGTATGGGACCTGGAATAGCGGAGCTGGAATTTGTGGAACGCGGATCCGAGCCGCTGGTTGCGTACATGATGGATAAAACGGAGCCGGGTGCGTTTAATTACCCGATATACAAGATATTTGCAGACCCTTTCAATACCGCCGGGCTTGTCGTTGATCCTACGATGCATGCAGGATATGTATTTGAGGTTTGGGACATAAAGGATAAGAAGAAAGTCTTTTTCCGATGCCCGGAAGAGCTTTATTCTTTGCTGGCACTGATAGGAGCGAAGAGCAAGTATATAATAAAGCGTGTGTTTCCGAAGGATACGAGTCCAGTACCGGCTGAAGAGGCTGTGGCAGTGATAAGTACAGAGAAACTATTCTTTACCGCCGGAAAATACGTTGGTAAGGACGACCCTGTCGCATTGGTTCGATCACAATCCGGGTTACCAGCGTTGGGCGAGATTTTAGAGCCGTTTTCAATGCCATATCTCGTCAGCGGTTGGATGCGTGGTTCACATAACGGACCTATAATGCCTGTCTCGTTCGCGGATTCGCAATGTACACGGTTTGATGGTCCACCGCGAGTAATTGCAGCTGGTTTCCAGGTAAGTAATGGGCGGTTAGTAGGACCTGCGGATTTGTTCGACGACCCCAGTTATGACTTTGCAAGGAGTAAGGCGTTAGAGATAGCTGACTACATGAGAGCACATGGTCCTTTCGAGCCTCATAGGCTGCCATTAGAGGAGATGGAATATACGACACTGCCGGATATTTTGAAGAAACTTGAAGATCGGTTTGAAGATACGGATTAGTAAATTCATCGAATAAATGAGACCTGACGAGCTATTCCGGCTCTTAAACTTCTGCAAGACGATACAGACTGAGGGTACAGACCCGTTTGATCTGGACGTCAAGAAGTTTCTGGAGATGTTGAAGCAGTATTATAAGAATAATAAGAATAAGAACTGGAAATCTTTGAACGATCTGCTTTTAGATGCCGATACGATAGCAGAATTAGCAAAGATAATCGAATTGCAGAGTAAATGGATAAAAGATCGCTCCTCGTCGTTCTACATGGAGCCCGGGTTACTGGACCTGAAACTTAAGATGATGGAATCCGAGCAGTTAGCAGCAGCATTCCTTAAATCTTGGTATCCTATCATAGCGATGGACCAGATGACTCAGGAGAGGTTGAAAGAAGGACTGGCATATTGGAATGCTCTCTTACCTTTTAGCGAGCGTAGCGATCGTAACGATGAATTTCCGAGTCCGTCAACGGCAGAGGTCGAAGGATCGCTCGCTATCGATGATTTAATTGCGATGAGTATCTTTTCCGGGAGAGAGTTCAATGACGTACTGCGATCAGTTTTAGAGGAGCTTAAGGAGCGTGCCAGCGTGAGTAGCAACGGTAGTAACAATAACAATAACAGTAACAATAACAGTAACAATAACAGTAACAGAATCAAATATCATGATTTTATTTATGACGGCGAGACATTTGAGAAGAGTGTGGAAAAAGCGTATCTGACAAGTCATCTGGTGAACGAAGGAAAAGCAGAGATCGTTGTAGAGCCACTCGAAGAAGAAGTCTTTATTTCACCTATATCACCTGGTAATGCTACTGCTAATTACGCTCAGAGTGAGATTGAGACTGAGACTGAGACTGAGAGCAGGTCTATCGCGATCTCGTTGAGCTATGATGATTGGTTAAGATGGAGACAGAAGAGGAATCGAGGGAACCGAGGGAACGGGAAAAAGAACGGACAGAACGGAGGGTGAAGAAAGCTGCACAGTTATTGTTCTTCCGCGGGCATAGAATTCCGGGCGTTAAAGGTTGGGAGCTCAAACGGGCTTTGGGAGATGATTACATCAAGATAATAGAGGTTTTAAATTCTACGCTCGACAAGCTTGGCATGGAAGTAAAGCAGATAAGCGAAGACGAAGCAGGAAGAGAAGGTGCGGGTGAAGAAAAAGCAGAGCGGGACAGGTTCATGATTCTGCTCAAAAATCCGGTGATCGAGAAGGCGTCTGCAGAAAGAATAGATAATGTCGCCATACTATCGGCTGCGTTAGCGTATATCATCTCGAAGCATGGTAAAACGTCACGGAAAGCAGTCGAAGATTTTTTAATCGAGAAATTCCACAAACATCGAATTTACTCTTCTATCGACCGGTATATCAGGCAAGGGTATTTAGGTGAGGATGATAAAGGTAAAGTCTTGTATATCGGATGGCGGGCACGAGCAGAGGTGGACCGGAAGACTCTGTTAGATTTGATCATCGCTTCGTGATCTTTCTCGTTGTATATAAAATAGTATTTATATAGCTACCTATCTCTTTAAAAGCTTTTCGGTTTTTTTCCTTTTGCGAAAAAATTAAATATAAGTATTTGTATAGCTCATTTCAAACAAAGCTCATTGACAAGCAATTTTTTGAGCTCGTCGTAGACATCTTTTCCCTGTAACCGCCACGTGGCGAAGACCGAAGCGATGTACTGGTAATATTCAGCG
>JACGMN010000069.1 GCA_014061035.1 Candidatus Methanophagales archaeon
GATTGAAACATCAGAAACCCCCTTCGGGGTTTCCGATACCTTCCCCGCTTTTTGCGAAGCAAAAACAAAGTTCTTTTGCTAAAGCTTTTCTTCTGTAAAGAAAGGGTCTAATGAAAAGGCGGATAAGAATAGAGATAACAGAAGGAGCTAAGAAGCACATAGCAAGCCATAATGTCCGAGCCGAAGAGGTTATAACAATCTTTGAGCGTAATTATTTCGTGAAAAGAGAAGGCAAGAGGTATGAACTGATAGGTAGAACAAGGGATGGGCGATTTTTAGCATTATTCATGGAAAAGGGAAAAGATAAGTTCAAATTGGTAACTGCGAGGGATGCGACAAAAACCGAAAAAGAGTTATATAAAAAGAAAGTTAAATAGTATATGATTATGATGAGAAAAGTGAAAATAAAAGCAATGGATGATTTTGAGAAGTTACTTGAAGGCGAATGGGTAGAAGTTGAGGGCGGTGATTTAGAAGTTGAGTTGGTGGAAGAGGTGGATGCGAAATTGCTGATATCAGAAACGGAAGTGGCAATACCAGTTAATAACGCTGTTTTTGGAAAAATAAAAGGTAAAAAGATTTTAATTGTGCCTGAAACGAACTAATGATATTTCGGCTGTTTTTGAGGCTGTCCAACAATTCAGACAGATATTTTAAGCTGATAGACAGTTCTCACACGGAAAAGGAAGTCAAAACAAGCTTTTTAAAAACAGGTTTGTTTTGAATTTTGAAATTAGGATTTGGGATTTGTTTGTGATTTGGTGCTTGGGTTTTGGGATTTTTTGGTGTCAAGACTGGAAATGAATTTTGTCTCGGTTTTTTCGACTGCAACAATTGATGATATTATATCTAAAATCGCAATCCACCGAGAATCCCAATGAATAATGCTGCTGCTATTATATCTGCGGTAGAGCCAGGATTTAAACGTTCCATTATGAGTTCCGCATCGAGTTCCTCTATCTCTTTACGCTCGTAGCCATTCTCGACGATCTGTTTTGCGCGTTTACTCACGTATCTGCTCTTTTCCGTTCCGAACTTCATCGCGATAAATGTATCCTCTTCTTCTGAGAGCAGATGGAGATATGCACGCGTTATCGCGTCATTGATGCGAATATGATTCTCTATCGCAAGATCATTTATCAGTCTTGCGTACCTGAAAGTCAGCTCAAAACCGCTTACCAGTTCACGTGAAATCAGATCATACGGTGCAGAAATGGTCAGTATCTCGTAAAAACTGAGTTGTTTTTCCATTATCTCTTTTACCGATGCTTCATCTGTCAGATCGAATTCTTGCACATCCTTTCTAACTTTTACTTTTGTCTTCTGAAACGCCCTATAAACCTCTATTGCATCGTCCATGCTGGTCTTCAACATGATTTCCATTGCTTTACGCTTTACCCGCGCAATCTCATAGCTCTTACAAGCACCTGCAGCCACTGCTAATGGAAGCAGCAAGAGTAGTGCGCCGAAATGTGTATTTCCACCGTCTTGCCACGCAGCGCTTTCTTCTACTCCTCTTCTTACCAGCTCGCCTATACCTATATCTACCTCTATTTCGCGTCCACGCACTGCAGCTTCTCTCAAAACCGGGTATAAAGCAACTGAAGAAGCAAGAAAATGTTCGTAGCTCGTATTTATAAAGTCGTGTGTACGGTCAACATTACCTGGCTTAGGATATGCTGATACTTCCAGAAGCAAAGCCAATTGCGCACTCCTCGCAACCTCATCCTCATTCATTATATCATAGCCCTCATAAATCTTTTCTTTATTTGCTCTGGTCTTAATTTTATGTTCGCCACTGCACCCGCACGGTTCTCTCCAGCGATACCGGGCTTAACTATTACGTGAATGAATCTCGGTCCTTTATTGTCATACAAACCCTCGATAGTTGAGCGCAACTCCTTCCCGGTCTGCGCTTTTTTTGTTATAGTCTTTATTCCTGAAGCTATCGCAATCAACTCCATATCTACGCCAGAATAAGCATTTGTCAACTGGTCCCCCGTGCTTCCTAAAGTGCCATTATCCAGACAAAAAATGGTTAAATTTTGGGGATTTTCCGCTGCTATGGTGGGCAATACACTAGTTGCTAACAGACTTCCATCACCGTCAAGAACAACTGTTTCTCTTTTCGTTTTTAATGCCAATGCCATTCCCAGGCCTATTGAAGATGCCTGACTATAACTGCCCAACATGTAGAAGTTTAAATCTCTATCGTTGATCCCATACAATTCCTTGCCTGGTATGCCTATATTGGAGACAACCGCTTCTTCATCTAAATATTCTGCTATTGTTTTTATTGCATCGTATCTCGTCATCTCTGGTTCGTGAATCGTTTTTTTATATTCCGCGATAGTTTCCCTCTCTCTTTTTGGAAACCGCCCGGTTAGTTCAGCTTCTTCTCCACCCTCGTTCTCCCATGTTTTTGGAGAGATCAATGTGACGTGGATTCTGTTATTTTCATACGCATCACAAATAGCGTTGTCTATCAACTTTATTTTGGAATTGTTATCTATTATCGTGTAAGGAATATCAAACGCTTTTAGCATTCTTGGCAAATTTTTATTGAACGGTATTTGGGCAGGTATCTTTTCCTTATAAACACCTCTCCAACTCGTTATTACCGGCAAAGGCAGCTCGTAAGTTCTGGTAAGGGACATTAACGCATTCATAGAATTGCCCAATCCCGAACTTTGCATAACTATTGCTGGTTTTCCACCTGCGAGATATGCACCCGCGCATATTCCGATCCCATCTTCTTCCTTGTTTAGAGCGACCTCGTGAAAGTGTTGAGGAATAAGATAAAAAAGATTTTTGGCTTTATCGCATGGTAATGTCGCTATGATATCTATTCCATTATCTTTCATTATTTCTATTATCTTCTCTTCTATTTCGTACATTTTATCACACCTTCCCTTAGTACCGGGATGGCATCATATTTGTCTATCTGGGAGAGAAATTCAACATCCTTCTTATAGCCGATTTCAATAAGATATTTTGCGGTGTTACTGTTGCTAATGCACTCCTTCAAATACGCCTTGTTTATCTTCAATCCATCATTTAAACTACTGTAAAGTGCCATTGCAACTGCAAGGTCTTCTGTTATCCCATGCTTGCTACCCACAGCTAATAAATTCGCACTCGTACCCTTATCTTCTAATCTGTGCTTAATGGTAGTTAAATTCAAGCTTGAACAGATGAGTGCGTTTTCTACTTCAGCCAGTATTTCTGTGCTATTAGTTGTTTTTAATGCAATTTTCTCGATACTCGATTCTTCAATATACCTGAGTAGCTCAACTGGAGAATTACCAAGGTCAAAATCGGGCAGCTTTATTCCGTTCTGTTCCCCTGCCAGAATATAACCTTCATTCCTTAATTCGAATGCCGTTTCTTCGCTATTTACAGGTATTACCTCTTTGACGCCGTTTACCAGAGCTGTAACGATCGTGCCAGATGCCCTTAACACATCAATGACGACAAGGATTTCCTCTATCTCTGTAACCATTCTGCGCCGGATATTATCGATATTGCCGCAGATAGTAATTTTAAAGTCTGCCAAGCGTATCACCTCTCAGTCCTCTTCTCAACGTTTCCAGGGGAATCACATCTTCTGGCTTTATATTACCCAGGTTAACTTCAGGACTCAGATTAAGTATTAAATAAACCTGCTGGCTCTTTTCCTGTGCTTCAAACATGAGGTTTCCCAATCCTATCCCTTCCGCAAGCTTCTTTACCATCTCCTCCTTTATCTGACCATCCTTATCATACACCCCTATACCTTTTCCCGATTCCCTTGCCTCCATTATCACTTTTGTTGCTCCTGCATCGAGATCAGTTTTTGCTTCCTTTACCCGGTAATCTATCGTAAGCCGTGCATCTTCAAGTGGATTCTTCTTCCCTACCTCTGTAAATACCTCAAATCCCATAGTGTTACATTTTCTTATTATTTCGCTTCTCTCTTCTCTGTCGATCTGTATAGAACCATCTGATATTTCAACAAAGCTGAGGCCTATCTGATGGGCATACTCAAGAAATTCATCTGTTTTCCTCTGCAGGTAGGCAATCTCAAACAGTGTCCCTCCATTGCCTACCAGGATGCTGTTGCTTGTATAGAGTTGTATCTTTCTTCTGACTACCGCTTCCGACAAGAGTCTATGCGTGCCCCATCCTAGTTTAATTATATCTATATATTCGGATCCGTATTCCATCAAATCTTGTGCGGCACGATAACCCAAACCCTTGTCCAGCACCATCGTAAGCCCTATATCTCTCGGCTTTTCCGTTCTATTTGGAATCTCTATTATCTCAAATGCTTTTGCTTTCACTCTTACTCTTCCTAACCTCCTTACCTCTCCTCTTCGGCACTATCTCTATCTCAGCATGCTCAAATTGAGCTTTTAGTTCTCTACCATCTTGCAAATAGTCAAGAAATAAAGCTAATGCTGCGATCTCCGAATGCGGCTGATTGCTTACTGCAATATTCCAGTCCGCGGTTTCGAAGAGCTCATAAGGTACTTTTTCAGCGCCTACTACTACCATTATACGTGCTTTTTCCTCTTTCGCTCCTGCTCTTTCGCGTATCTCAGCGATTACATCGAGGATGTTCTCGCCGTACATTGTTAGATGGCAGACTCTCCCACCTTCTTCTTTCCATCTCTCTATCTCTTCTCTCCATCTCACACCGGTTTTGACAAAGAAATTACCACCCCACCGCTTCGTAACTTCGCGTATACTCCTCTCCACGCTCTTATTCTCTGAAGTGAGTAGCATACCTATAGCTCCTAACGCACGTCCAACCAACCCAAGATGCGTTGTCACACGTTTATCACGCTCTATTCGATCTCCTACTATCAGTACTACAATTTCCATCGTTTCATCTGTTAACGTTAACTTAACAGGTCAGGTGTAGAGCAGCGACGGTTTTTTTATCATGCGATATTTTATTGTTATATTCTTTGCAAGCCTTCTCTGTCGGCTCAACGATCAATTCAATCGCTTTTGACCTGATATACTCTCCTGTCTCTGCCGGTACTTCCATTATCCCGTATTTTCCCGTGCCTACTATAAGCACTTCAGGCTTCTCTTTAACGACCAGTTCAATATCCTCTCTGTTGAGAACATGCCCTTCTTTTCTCCACCAATTATCTATAACTCGGTCATGGAAGATAATTACATCTCTTGTAAATGCTTTCCCGTCTATGACTATCCTGCCGAAGTCGTATGCATCAATCATCTTACCGGTAGATCATATTTCTCAGCTATTTCTATAAACGCCTCAGTAAGATACTTTACCTTGTTCCAGCTTAGCCCATAAGTATTGAGCTTCCAGATACGTGTCGAACCTGCGAACTCGCCTGTAATCTTCTTCTTCTTCAATTCATCGCTGAGGAAATACCCTCTTCGCTTATGCGTCTTTGCAATCCGGTCAAAGCTATCAGACGTATCGACTTTAGTAAGCGTATGCTGACGCGGATATTCACTTACAATTTTACTGTCTTCTATCCGTAAGAACTCACGGCAGAAGTAATTTGACTTCCTCAGTTCTTCATCCCATCGTTGGACACGCTCTTTTACCGCAGGAAAAGAAGCCATCATCGAGATCAGAGTTCCGCCCATCAACGTGCAACCGAGCAGCTCCGGCTCCTTATTCTTGAAGATTCTGCCTGTAATATCTCCGGCGATCTGGCTGCCTCTGAAGACTTCTCGAGTCCACTCTTCAGTAGTGGCAAGGACGCCTGACGGTGCAACCGCCGCCATTCCCTTGTGTCCAGAACCAACGACGAAATCGGCTCCTATTTTTCTACCATCAACCGGCATCATCCCGACCGTATATGCACCATTGTAGAGAAATGGGATGCCATACTCCTTAGCAACCTTGCCTATGCCATATACATCATGCTCGTTCCCGAAACTATAGTCGATATGCTCGATCATAATAAGTTTCGGCAGTTTGCCGCTCGCTTCCTTCGCACGTTCTATTGTATCTGCTACGGAATCACCGGTAATTATCCTCGCGGATCCAGACCTAGACCTAGACGCAGACCCAGATCCAGAAGGAACTTCTTTAACTATTCCTCCTGCGAGCTCTACCGCTAATAATTCTGTATAATGTGCCAGATCAGCGACAATTACGAGATCGCCCTTACCTTTCTCAAGTAGCGAGGATGTAACGGCTTGAAATCCACGTCTCGCACCAGGCACAACACGAGCTACGTCCATGCCCACGAACTCGGCTAATTCCGCATGGAATTCGTCTACGGGCGGGTTTCTAATCTTATCGAGCCTGCCCTCCAGACACTGATCGCAGACCGAATAGCCATCACCGTACGCAATAAGTGCCTTTCTCGCATCCGGCGTTAACCGTCCACCCGCTTGAATAGGATTGATATTTATGAATTCTTCCTCTCGCGTCCTCAAATCAAGTCCCGCAGCTTTCGTTCCGGCGTGCTTAATTGGGCTACCTTTGCCATCTTTTAATTCTTTTAATATCGTCTCTAACCGAGTTATGCCTTTTGAAATTTGCTCTTCTTCCTGCTCGTCGAGTCCGATAGTAGTAGCAGTAGCAGGTACCGCTTGCCGGAATACCTCTCGCAAGTCCTCAAGGGCAAACAACGCCTCATATATCTTCCGTACTCTTATGTCCATTTTTTTGCTTCTCTCTATCGTCTATTCCTTATCCATCCTACCTACCGCCAGGATCAGGATTCGAACCTGAGTGTCCCGCGAGGAACAGTGACTCTCGAGGCCACCGCATTTGTCCACTCTGCCATCCTGGCTTTGGCTTCTTTTTATAGATAAGATTATACAAT
>JACGMN010000104.1 GCA_014061035.1 Candidatus Methanophagales archaeon
CCTGAACCCTGTTTACGATATGAAATCCGATGCCTTTGGTATCTCCAGCTTCATACCTTTCCTTTTCCGCACTTCCATCACCTTTTCAGCGAATAAACCTTGTGGTATGGGCTTAAAACCCGCGTATTCAGTGCTCCAGAGCGCTCTTCCCTCAGTTGCAGACCGTATATCACCGGCGAAACCAAACATCTCAGCTACCGGCGTTTCGGCTTTTACCGAGACCATATCGCCTTCTGTTTTGATATCGAGTATCTGTCCTCTTCTACCTTGTATCTCGGTTGTTACGTTACCCAGCAAATTCTGCGGTATGCTGACAAATAGCTCATACACAGGCTCAAGGAATGACGGCTTCGCAAGCAGGATAGCTCCAAATATTGCTGTCCGGACTGCAGGAATGACCTGTGCTGGACCGCGATGTATTGAATCATCGTGCAGTTTCACATCCATCAATTTAATTTTTATCCCACGGCACTTCTCCTTTGCTAACGGTCCATTGAGTATCACTTCCTTGAACCCTTCCTGGATCAGCTCCATCGTCTCTCGTAGATACTGAACCCCCTTTGTCATATCGAGCAATAGGTTCCCCTCGAGAATATCGATAACATTCTTTGCTTCCAGTTTTTCCATTCCCGCTGCTATCAACTTGTCTCGCATCACAACCTTGTCTTTGCCGACCTCTATACCCTCTGATTGTATCTTATCTAAAATCTCGGCATCCAGTGGTTCAACCACGAAATAAAATTTATTATGTCTATTCGGCGATTTCCCTTCTACCGGACCAGCCTTTGCTTCCACAGTCTCACGGAAGACGACGATTGGCGGAGAAGCGACTATAGGTATCTTCTCATCTTCCACTATCCTGTGCGTAATTATATCAAGATGCAACTCGCCCATTCCTGAAACCAGTTGTTCGCCTGTCTCCTCGTTTATATCAATACGTATCATCGGGTCTTCTTTAGCAAACTTTCTGAGCACACTTATCAATCGTGGCAAGTCTTTCGTGCTCTTCGCTTCCACTGCTACCGTGACGACCGACTCGCTGTAATGTTTTATACTTTCAAATGGAACCATCTCTGTGGTAGAAAGCGTAGAACCAATGATAGCATCCTTCATACCCACGAGTGCCGCTATGTTACCCGCAGGCACCGTCTCAACCTCTACACGTTCATCGCCCATAAAGATACATACCTGCTGAATTCTGTTCGTTTTATATCTGCCTGAGACGAATAATTCCTTGCCTTTCTCCAGTGTTCCACTGAACAGCCTCCCGGTAGCAACTTCGCCCGCGTGTGGGTCCACGGAGAGGGCAGTAATCATAAAAGCGACATCTCCTTTCCTATCGCTGAGTATCATACTCTTCCCTATATCGCTCTTTGCATCCCCACCCCATATCGCGGGAACACGATACTTTTGTGCCTCTAACGGATTTGGGAGATGCTCTGTTACCATATCAAGAATTGCTACATAACCTGGGCACTTGATCGCCAATTCCTTCATCTTATCCTGCTTGCAATATTCGTATACCTCCTTAAAGCCAATCCCGGTATTCTGCATGGTCTGAACGCTGACAGCCCAGTTATATAATGCCGAGCCGAAGGCAACATTACCCTTCGCTGCGTCAAGCTTCCATTCCTCGTATTTCTCCTTGTTCATGCCCTTTATCAGCTTATTTACCTTATCGATGATCTTACCGAGCCGGACTTGCATCTCATTCGCATCTACTTTCAGCTCATTGATCATCCTATCAATCTTGTTGATGAAGAGGACAGGTTTCACGTGTTCTTTCATTGCCTGTCTCAGCACGGTCTCTGTCTGTGGCATCGCACCCTCTACGGCATCAACGACTACCACAGCGCCATCAACCGCTCTCAACGCCCGTGTCACATCGCCACCAAAATCCACGTGCCCGGGCGTATCTATAAGGTTTATGAAGTGATCTTCACCCTTGTAATCATAAACCATCGAGACATTCGCGGCAAATATCGTTATTCCCCTCTCTTGTTCCAGATGATAAAAATCAGTGAACAGTTGCTCGCCAGCCAAATCTTTTGATATTATCCCTGATCCTGCAAGGAGATTATCTGTCATCGTAGTCTTTCCATGATCTATATGAGCGATGATTCCAATGTTTCGTATCCGCTCAGTCTTACCCATCAGTGCCTTTGCCTTTTCAGCAGCTTTCTTACCTCTTGTTGCCATCCTATCCACTCATTACCTTCCTTTTGTTTTTCCCTTTCTTGTCTTGTCTTGTCTTGTTTTGTTTTGTAACAATTTAATAAATGTCTAAAGTACTAATATTAATAAACATAGATATAGCATAGGTATGTCAAGTAGTAAAGAAGCCCGGGTGGTGTAGCGGCCTATCATTGAGCCCTGTCGAGGCTCGGACTCGGGTTCAAATCCCGACCTGGGCGTTGTATGAGTAATAGTAAGAATAATAGTAAGAGGATAGCATGGGGAATTACGGGATCCGGAGATTATATGCGTGAGTCTGTCACCATGATGGAGAAACTCACAAAGAAGTACAATCTGGATGTGGACGTCTATCTCTCCAGGGAGGGTGCCGTCGTTTTGAAGTATTACAAGCTTTTGAAAGAAGTAAAAACGAATTTCGGCAAGGTTAGCGTAGAGAAAGGACCAAATGCACCATTTTTATCTGGAAGACTACAGTTAGGCATGTATAAATTATTTTTAATCGCTCCTGCTACTGCAAATACCGTTGCAAAGATGACCCACGGCATTGCGGATTCGCTCATTACTAATTCGGCAGCACAAGCCATGAAAGCAGACGTGTCGGTCTACATCTTCCCAGTCGACCAGAAAGAGTGTGAAGTAATAACTAAGCTTCCTGACGGCAGGGACTTGAAGCTAAGAACACGAAAAGAGGATGTGGAGAATGTAGAGAAGTTACGAAGAATGCAGGGTATCAAAGTCTTAAGCGGGCTTGATGAGTTCGAAGCAGTTGTGAAAGAATTGCAACTCTGATTATTTATTTATATAGACATACATAGAATATATTGTAGGATATAGTAGTATATACCAATTCGTCAGCGTTAGCTTGGCTGAAGTAGCGGATTGGATTAGGAGATTATAAGAAGAAATGAGAGAAATAAAAATTGCAATTGCTGGTGTTGGTAACTGCGCGAGTTCTATTCTTCAGGGTATCGAGTATTACAAGCACACGGATGCGAAGGATTGGATCGGGTTGATGCACTATGAAGTCGGAGGATACAGACCAGGGGATATAAAAGTTGTAGCGGCATTTGACGTGGATAAACGGAAGGTGGGGAAGGATATAAGTGAAGCGGTTTTTGCTGAACCTAACTGCACTGTGGGCTTTTACCGGATGCCCTATTGCGGTGTAGAAGTGAAGATGGGGCCGGTTCTGGACGGTGTAGCACCGCACATGCACGAATATCCAGAAGATAAGACCTTTGTAATTGCAGATGCAGAGGCTTGCGATGTAGTGAAGGAGCTAAGGGACAGCGGTGCTGAGATACTGGTGAATTACCTGCCAGTTGGCTCTGAACAGGCGACGAGGTTCTATGCGGATGCTGCTCTGGATGCAGATGTCGCCTTTGTCAACTGCGTTCCGGTCTTCATCGCTTCTGATCCAAAATGGGGGCGGAAATTTAAGGATAAGAAATTGCCGGTTGTTGGTGATGATATAAAATCGCAGATCGGTGCGACGATTGTACACAGAACGCTTGCGAAGTTGTTCAACGACCGCGGCTGCAGACTCGACCGGACTTATCAGTTGAATACAGGCGGAAATACGGACTTTCTGAATATGCTGAGCCGCAAGAGATTGAAATCAAAGAAGATATCCAAGACAGAGGCGGTTCAATCGGTACTGGATGAACCGTTGATACCGGATGATGTCCATATAGGACCATCTGACTACGTCCCCTGGCAGCGTGACAATAAGGTATGTTTCTTGCGGATGGAAGGCCGGATATTTGGCGATATTCCGATAGACCTTGAACTCAGACTCTCAGTAGAAGACTCGCCGAACAGTGGAGGAAGCGCAATTGATGCGATACGAGTATGTAAGCTCGCACTGGATAGAGAGATTGCAGGACCGCTGATAGAAATATCTGCGTATACGATGAAGCATCCGCCGGTACAGTATCCAGATGAAGAGGCGCGAGAACTTCTGGAACAGTTTATAAAAAGAGAAGATGGCGTGGAAGTAGAATATTAGAAGAAGATAGAAAGATAGAGGAGAATGAAGAAGAGAGAGGGAAAAACGCCAGTTAAACCGCCCCATTTCCTCTCTTTAGGCTTTATAACATACGATTTATACGAGAATAGGAAAATAATCGGTGGTGCGTCTGCATATTCAGCGATATTAGCGCGGAATTTTGGGTTCGATACTGCAATTGTTACGAGTATAGGGAAGGATTTTGAAGAATGCGATTCTTTAAAAGGCTGTCGGTTATCTTATCAAATAGATGAAAGGACAACGACGTTCGTAAAAAAAAGAGTCCAATATGTCACGAGTATTGCAGATAGGATAAAGGAGGAAACGATACCAGATGAATGGTTTAACTCCGCGATCGTCTATATCAGCCCGGTACTGGATGAGTTAGAAGAGACGATAATCCGGCGATTTGAACGCTCTGGCTCGTTGATCGGTGTAGCACCTCAGGGCTGGATGAGAAGAGTTGATCATAGAGATAGAGGGAAGGTCTCGAAGAAGAGCTGGGAAAAAGCGGCTGAGGTTTTGTCAAAGGCTGATTTTGTGATAGTCAGCGAAGAGGATATCTTTGAAGAGGATATTCAGAAATATGTAGAACTCTCAGATATTTTTGTCTTGACACGAGGAAGGAGAGGTGCAGAATTGTACTGCGGTGGCGAAGAACGGCGTGAACGTGAGTATGAGCATATAGTTATTCCTGCTTTTGATAGAGAAGCAGTAGAGGTGGATGCTACGGGTGCTGGTGACGTCTTCGGTGCTGCGTTCTTGCTGCGGTATTATGAGAATCGGGATGTGTTAGAGTCAGCGATATTTGCATCGTCAGCAGCTTCTTTTGTCGTTGAAAAAGCCGGTGTGGCAGGTATTCCTTATAAGGACGAGGTTGAAGAGAGAATGGAGAAATATCTTCTGAGATGAGATCAACCCCAACCTACAAACTTCGCCCGCTCTGACAATCTAACAGGGAGCGGCAATTGGCGGAACGGTTTGCCTTTTACGCCTGCTTCAATCAGCTCTTTCAACGCCGGCAGATTCATCTCTACTGCTTTCTGCTTCTTCTTGCTCGACCCCTCTCTAATCCTCACGCTCACCGTCTTCTTCTCCACCTCCTTGTCTCCTACAACAGCGACATAAGGGACCCATTCGCGACCCGCATCTCTTATCTTCTTCGAGACGGTCTCATCACGGTCGTCTATATCTACGCGTATCCGTGCTTTTGCCTCTGATCCGTTATCGTTATCGTTATCGTTATCGTTATCGTTTCCAATTCCGGTCAGTGCCGATAGAATCTCAGATATGTACTTCAGATGCCGCTCAGCAACAGGAATTAACCTTAACTGTGTAGGAGAGAGCCATAGAGGAAGCACCGGCATAACTCCTTCCGCTGTATCTGTATCTGTATCTGTATCTGCATCCGGATTCATATCCATATATGCCTTCTCTAATAGCGCATAGATGCACCGCTCAATCGCCCCGCTTGGCGAGCAATGGAGTATAACCGGGTGTCTTTGCGTTCCATCTGCATCGGTGTAGGATATACCATACCGCTCTGCATTCTCGACGTCTATCTGTACGGTCGACAATGCAGAAGCCTTTGCTGATGCGTCTACGAAGTTGAACTCGAATTTAAGTACGAAATAGAAGTAACGCTGATCCCACATCTCAACCAGTACCGGTTTTCCGGAAATGCGCGCGATTCTATTTATAAACTCTTTAGCAGAGCGTCCTTCATAGAACTCTTTTGTGAACCGCAGTCCAACTTCGTAGTCCATAGGCGAGAATCCTATCTCTGTTAAGACTCGCATACAGAGCTCGTACTGCTTCCTGAACTCTAACAGGGCTTCGTCCATATCCTTACATAGCGTATGCATATCTGGCATCGTGAACTTCCTTAACCGACGGAGCCCGGCAAGTTCTCCTCGCTTCTCCTTTCTGAAAGACGGCGCCAGTTCGAAGATCTTCAACGGTAAGTTCTTATAAGATATGCTCATCTCTTTACTAATCAAGAACTGTCCGAAGCATGCAGCAAACCGTAAGAACAGGTCAGACTCACCCCTTTTATTTTTACTTTTACCTTTACCTTTACCTTTACCAGAGATCGAATACTGCCGTGCAGGAAACTTTTCGAGGTAATCTTTCAGCGATGGATGTGATGCGCTATACATTATAGGCGTCTCGACTTCAACCGCGCCATAGTCAGCTATGGAATTCCTGACATGATCTTCTAACAGCGACTTTATCAGCTTGCCCTTTGGATAGAACCGCAGATTCCCGGGATCAGAAGAAGGTTCGTAATCTGCTATCTCTAACCGTTTCATCAGTTCTACATGCGGCGGTATCTTATCGACTTCTCTACGCTTCTCGCTTTCATAGACGAAGAACTTCCTTAAGTTCTTAACTTCTTTTGATCCAAATTCAAAATCGTCTGGTTCTACAAAGCTACCATCTTCATCGATGAAGAAGAATCTGGATATTGCTTTTTCCTCGGCTTCTACCGCCGTTGACTTCGTTTCTGCTTCTGATTCTGATTCAGATGAGATAGAACTTAGTACCGGCGCCGGAGCCGCTATTTTCCGTGAAAGTTCAGATAATGGATGACCCTTGCACCGAATGGTGAACGATTTGTACCAGCCAAAAGGCGCTCTCGTTACTTCTATGCCACTTGACCTCAGTTCCTCCTCCAGTCCTCGTAATATCTCGATGCTCTTCGCTGGTGATGCCAGCTCGGAGCTTAAATGTGCATACGGATATAAAACAATCCTTTCGGCATTGACCGTCCTAAATATCGACCTCGCCTCTTCCGCAGCGTTCTCTATTACAAATCTCAGATTCTCCTTCTTCTCGTCTTCGCTTTCTACCGCGATAAAAGCAACCAGTGCTTCTTCTATCCGCTCTTTCTTCCTTGTATCTTCTATAATCTCCTCTGCAACTCTCGTCTTCTTCTTCG
>JACGMN010000105.1 GCA_014061035.1 Candidatus Methanophagales archaeon
CAAAAGCTTTCTACCCGGCAGCCGTGCAGGCAAAAATTCTGATACTCGTTCGTAGCCACGCATCAGAGAATATCTTGTCCCTGGATGCTTACTCTCAAACTCGTTCAACATTCTTTTCACCGTGAAACGGAAAGAACGCGTAACATACGGGCAATCGTCTGTGATTACTGATATGCCAGCTATACGCGCGTACAATGCAACTTCCTCTTCCGGAACAGTTCGTAACGGTTTAATCCGCGGTACGAACTCCTTACGCCGGTGTCGCATGTCCAGCCGTCCTAATCGCTCTATATCGCCTCGTATATAATTGATCAAGATTGTTTGAACCTCGTCATCGAGATTATGCGCAGTTGCAACCTTTGTAGCACCCAATTCCATCGCTTTTTCCGCTATTAACTGTCGCCGTAGGACGCCGCAGAACGTGCACGGTGCCTGCTTGAAATTCTTTGATACGATCTCATCAACCGTAAACCCAAACTTATGTAGAAACGAGAACCTGAAGATATCCACGCCCAGCCGATCTATTATCGTCTCCGCATTTCTCAAAGTCATCGCACGGTAGCCATTTAGACTTATTCCTTCATCTACCGAGATCGCAAAGAATTCTAAATCGTTCCTCTCATGGAAGACCTTTTTTAAGATGTATAAAAGAGCTGAACTGTCTTTTCCACCGCTCAGTGCTACAGCGATCTTATCACCCTTCTCTACCATCACCCGCTTCCTCATCTCCTTCTTTACTTTCCGCTCCACGTCCTCGACGAGATGAACTTTGCATAAATGCAGACCCGAGTATCTCTGATAGATTATTGAAGGATTATTACATCCTTTTTTGCTGCATCTCATTTCCTTTTCATTTCTTTCTATTTGAAGAATGTGTAAAGATTATTAATGAGGAAATGTGAGATAGTAAAAGGTAAAAGAATATGACAATAAAGGATGAGTTATCGCCCGGAGAAGTGCCGCCAGAGGAGATTCAGGAAGCTAACGCACTTGTTTCTGCTACTTTCTCGGAGATGTTCAAATCCACCATCGGTCCTCTTGGATCGAAGAAGCTGATAGTCAGTGAAGCGACAGAGGCAGGAATCGCGAACCTTGTAACTAGTAACGCATATAGTATAGTGCGGGAATTAGGATACAGACACCCTACTGCAGATATATTGATAAACGCAGGTTTAACACAGGGTGAAAGAGTGGGCGATGGCGTAGCTACTGTAATGGCGCTTACCGGCGAGCTCGTCTGGCGAGGATATGAGCTGAAGAACCAGGGACTGCATCAAAATCTCGTTGTAAACGGCTATGTGAAGGCTCTGGAACGTGCAAAAGAGGTCCTTATCGGTATAGCAATAACAATGCCGGTAGAGATAAGAGAAGGCGAGAAATACTTGAGGCACGTGGCGGAGACCGCTTTAAATAACGCAGAATATTCTGACGTGCATCGATTAGTAGATGCGGTCGTGAAGAGCGTAAGAAGAATAAGCGGGAGCAGAGAATTGCCGGTAGAGGTAGAGATAGATGTTGATGAGATAGTAATAGAGGCAAAGAGCGGAGGGGGAGTAAACGATACGGTCTTTTTCGAGGGCGTAATCGTGGACAGAGATATCCTTGGTGATCTGCCAAAAGAGATAGAGAATGCTAAGATTGCTCTGCTTGATTTTCCTATCGAGTACCGAGAGCCGCGAATAAAAGGCAGAAAGGAACTTCAAACCGGTACCGCGGCAAGAGAACGGAGCAAAGCCGGTGAAACCGCAGGAGCACTTGATTTCCACGTTACAATTAGAAAACCATCGCATCTTAAAGAGTTCCGCGATGCAAGAGCGATGATCTTCGATGAACTTATCGCGGGGATTATAGATTCAGGTGCAAACGTGGTCTGCTGCCGGTGGGGAGTGGATGACGCGGCACTGGATAAATTCCGGCGAGCCGGGCGGGGGATAATGCTGCTCAAACGCGTGAAGATGACGGATTTGACGCGATTGGAGAAGTCTACCGCGGGTAAGATAGTGCAGACTGTAAGCGATCTAACAGAAGACAAATTAGGCTCTGCGGGTAGAGCTGTCGAGCGTGAGATAGGTGGTGTAAACTACGTATTCTTTGAAGACTGTCCGTATAAGAGGACCGCGACGATCATTGTACGCGGAGCTCATATCAGGATTTTAGAGGGGATTGTAGGCGATATAAAGAGTGCATTGCATTCAGTTGCCCGGTTATTTAATGATCCGCGGATAGTGCCGGGCGGAGGGGCAGCAGAAGCAGAATGTGCCAAAGAGCTGCGGAACTTTGCGAGAACTATACCAGACAAGGAGCAATTGGCAGTAAATGCATTTGCCGATTCGCTGGAAGCTATACCTGTGGCGATAGCGAAGAATAGTGGAATAGACCAGATTGATACGCTAACAACGCTCAGAGCTGAGCACTATGCGGGAAATAAATATGCCGGGATCTCTGGGATTGATAAACTAGTGAAGCGAGATATGGTGGAAGAGGGAATAATAGACCCGTTAGCTGTTAGGTTACCGGCTCTAATCACTGCTGCTACTGCGGCTATCGGGATGATAAGAATAGATGATCTGCATATAGCGAAGAGTGAAGTAGCAGAGGAGTCAGAGAATATCGAAGCAAAGATAGCGGGCAGAACGCGTGAATTAATAGAGGCTGAGAGAAGTCCGAAAGAGTTCAAATTCAAAGGAGGACGGTTGAAATATTGATACGATGATCCGAACCATGCGCCGGCCGGGATTTGGACCCGGGTTATAGGCTTGGCAAGCCCATGTGATACCAGGCTACACTACCGGCGCATTCATCTCGCACTTATTCTATTATAAACTCTTCTCCATTATTCGGTGCTATTGCCTCGCACCCGTATTTATCAGACGCCCACGCGGCAAACCCTTCCGTATTGTCTCCATGAACCATAAATACAACTTCCGTACCATTTCTGCAAAATCGTGATACTATCTCTTTCAATTCTGAATCACCGGCATGAGCAGAGAAGTCGAAGTACTCAACACTCGCGTTCACCTTCACTATCTCCCCCTCTGCTTCTACATATCCCTCATCTATCAACCTTCGGCCGTTTGTACCCTCTAATTGATATCCTGTAAGTAGCACTTTGCTCTTTGGATCCTCGTGTATCCTCTTCAGATAATATAGTACAGGTCCACCATTGAGCATTCCAGAGGTGGTAACAATTACTGAAGGTTCGGAGATAGCTTTCTTACGTCTCTTCGCATTTACAAACTGAGCGTTATTAAAAGCATTTTTCAGCGCATCTACATCTTTTACAGACGAAGGATGATTCTTGAATATACTAAAAACGCTCAGTCCCATACCATCGACATAAGGCGTGAGCCCGTACGAATGCAGGATCATCACTATCTCCTGCGTCCTACCAATGGCAAAGCACGGTACAATGGCATTACCGCCCGAATTTAAAGTATCTTTAATGGAATCTATGAACTTACGCTCCAATTCCTTCCTGTTTCCATGATCCCTACCATAATAGGTACTTTCGATCAACAAGATGTCAGATGCCGGGAAATCATCTGAAGATACGCTTTCCACTAACCTGGTATCACCAATTTTTATGTCCCCTGTGTACAACAGGCTTATATCCTCACTCTCTTTTCTCAGATAGACCGTGGAACTACCAGGTATGTGTCCCGCATTATGTAATTCAAACTCATAGTCTGAACTGTTTAGGACACGACGCTCGCCGTAAGCCAGAGTATGTGTATTAGCGTCCAATTTCGCGATCTCTTCTTCACCGAAGAAGGCAAAGCCCTGTTCTTTCCCTAGTTTTATCGTATCTCTTCCGAGAAGCTTGACTATGTCCCTCGTCACTGGAGTCATATACGCCTCCGGTGCATCCGCCCCGCTCATCAAGCTCGCAGCCATGCCAGAATGGTCTAGATGTGCATGAGATAGTATGACCGACTCGGGCGAGATATTTCCGTTACGTGAAGATAAAGGCAAAGGTATCTCCAATGGGTCTGACGGCTTCATTCCATAATCAATGATGATCTTATCATCCACTACTAACGCAGAACGCCCCACCTCGTTACCGCCGCCGAGAAATTTTATCTTCATATTTCTTCATATTATAACGCTTCTTCCTTACTACGCGCCCGGTGCAATAGCTGTAGCAACAGCTCTTTCCGTCTTCGTTATCTCTACACGCCGCACTGAATATACCTTCTTTGCAACCTTATAGATGTCAGACGAAAGTTTTCCCAGTATTATCTCATGTAGATATTTATTGAGCTCCAGACTACCTGCTCTGCTTCTAATTACTTCTTCCATTATCTTTCGTATCTGCCTTATCTGTGATTCGCTTGCTTTCTTGAGTGTGAAACTGGACGATTTTACGCGCAGATTCTCGCCGTCTTTCGTCACGACATCGATATTCGAGTCAACCTTCGAACTTCGTTTACGCGCTAAACTCCGGAGATAATCTCCGTCTACCTTGTGCCCTATGAACCGTGTGTGGGCTTTATTATGATCCACCTCGTCTATTTCAAGCACTAATTTTAAATTCGTATTCTTTATCAGCCTGCCTGTTAGTTCATCTACCGTCATCTCTACTCTTCTACCTATTAACTTTTCCGGGCTGTCTGCTACTGTTTCCCCTGCTTTTACATCACCAAACATCTCCGGTGCCAGTACCGTGTACCATTCTTTTGCTCTCCACTTATCTTTCAGTTTCTTCTTCGCCAGTTCTACCCACTCTCCTTATCTTCTCTCAGTTTTTATTAATATAAAATATAACGTCCTTCTTTATATTTAAAACACAGATTTACGAAGATAATTCAAAACCGATTCAAATATCTTCTTCCCGTCTCCGTATTCCATCATTCTACTCTTTCCTGTTCTTGTTCTTATTCTTGACCATTCAGAGTCTGTAAAGGCGTAGAAAGCACGTTCCGGATGTGGCATTAATCCCAGTATCGTACCTTCGGGGTTGCATATCCCCGCGATATTATATACTGATCCGTTAGGATTCCATGGATAGGATGCATAATCTCCATCAGGATCAACATAGCGGAATACTATCTGATCGTTATCCTCCAGGAGTTGTATATACCGCGCGCTATTTTTCGCATCTATGAAAAACTTTCCCTCCGCATGTGCGCACGGCATCTTCAGAACGCGTCCCTTTTCTATCGACTGTGTGAAGATGCACTTTCCGTTATTTTCCTGTCTTATAAGTACTGGGCGGCATTCGAAGCGAGCGGAATCGTTTGTTGTCAAGGATACTGATTCAAATCCTGGAAGCAATCCCATCTCGACTAAGACCTGGAAGCCATTGCATATCCCTAATACCGGCTTCCCGGCCCCAATTTTTATGAAATCCGCGATCTCATCGCCCAATGCCGCATTTACCCGTGCAGCCAATATCGCTCCCGCGCGAATATAATCACCGGAAGAAAAGCCACCAGGTATGACCAACGCGTCATAATCCTTTAATCGCCGCTGCTCACGCTCTTCCGCTTTCGCTCCCACTTCTTCTGCCTCTATCAGTTGCTTCAAGTGTACGATCTCTGCCGCTGCACCCAGTCGCGTAAAGGCAAGAAACGTCTCGTATTCGCAGTTCGTCCCTTCTACCTGTAATATACATATCTTCGGTTTCATATTTATACCTGGGTTCGGGGTTCACGGTTCACGGTTCATGGATCACAGATCCAGTATAAGTTTTGATATAGTTTTGATATTTAGATTTCGGATTTTGAAATTGTTTAGTATTTAGTAATTAGAGTTTAGAATTTTTATACGTCTAACCCAGAACCGTGAACCCTGAACCCTGAACCCTAAACCTTTCCAGCAATAAGCAAGACCCCAATTATAGTCTTGCCATCTTTTATCTCACCCGTTGTTATCCGCACCTGTACATCCTTCAATTCCATAGAGTATACCGGTAGTTCAGCCCTAACGTCAGGAACCTTCTCCAATCCTTCGGCTTTGAATATCTGAATTATCTCGCTACTATAACCAGGAGAAGGGTAATATGTAGTAAGTTTATCCCACTTTGAGGCTTGAAAGCCGGTCTCTTCGATTAGTTCACGCCTGGCACACTCTTCTGGCGATTCACCCTCTTCAAGTGTGCCTGCAGGTATCTCTAATGTTCTACGTCCAACTGCTGCTCTGTACTGTTCTACTAACAGAATCTTTTCGTTCATCACCGGAACAATAGCCACCGCACCTGGATGGACGAGAGTCTCACGTACTTTTGTCCTTCCATCTGGTAATGAGACGGTATCGAGCCGTAACTGAACGATCTTTCCTTTGTATAACTGCATGCTCTCAATAGTCGCGGTCTCATCTCCATTCATCTGATGTTTCTTCATCAATATCCTTTCCACAATGCGGACAGACTCTTATTCTTCTTTCTCGACTACTTCGGATCTCGTCGGCAAAGCCGGAGGCAAGTATTCCCGCCGGTAATGCGAACAGTCCTATCCCCAAAAGCGCTACTATTGCTCCAAGGAATCTTCCTAATGGAGTGATCGGATAGACGTCTCCAAAGCCAACAGTAGTCAATGTAACCACGCCCCACCACATTGCTAGCGGGATACTCCCAAAAGCTTCAGGTTGTGCTTCACTCTCAATAAAGTACATTAAACTTGATGCGAAGATTAAAATGATCAATACCGAAAACAACGTTATGAACAATTCCTCTTTCTTTTCTTTAAATACATTACCAAGCGTTTTCAAAGCATTAGAATATCTTGCCATTTTTAATAACCGAAACAGCCGGAAAAGTCGCAACGCTCTTGCAAATCTTAAATCATAAGGTATAATCATCGGTAAGAAAAACGGTAAGATAGCTAATAAATCTACGATAGCTAATGGAGTTGCAGCAAACCTGATTCTTCCTTTAATATTAATAAACCTAGAACTAGAACTCTTAAACTTATTATCTATAGTACAGGTCCATAAGCGTAGAATATATTCAATAGTAAAGATTGCAACCGAGAATAGCTCAAATATCGCGAAAAATAGCATGAATTGAAGATATAGACTTTCTACTGTCTCTAAAATGACCGCAATTACGTTAAGTATGATCAAAGTAATAATAAAAACATCAAATGCCCTGCTCTGTAAATCGCCTATTGACGCCACCTCTAAAATCTCAAATAATCGTCTTTTTACTTTTTCACTTATCTCTGTCATGATACATACCTTAAGCTAAGCTGTAAACTACGGCTTATTAAACTTGTTTAGTATTTAGAAATTAGAGTTTAGGATTTTTATATGTCTAATCATGAACCGTGAACCGTGAACCGTGAACCCTGAAGCCTGAACCCTGAACCTAAATAGTTACGTACAAAAAAGGTTATATGATTATTCGTAGCAGGTAGGTTAAAATGCTAACAAGTAAAGAGTTGGAGAGATACAACAGACAGATACGAATAATCGGGGAAGGAGGACAGGAAAGACTGAAGAATGTAAGGGTATTCATCGCAGGTGCTGGCGGTCTTGG
>JACGMN010000129.1 GCA_014061035.1 Candidatus Methanophagales archaeon
ACAGCTTCACCGATTGTTGCTACTTCTATCACGTCCATCTTTCCTGCCATATACTCACCAAGATCGACCTCTCTTGGCGTATAATAAGCCAATGTAAACGTGAATCCAAATATCTCTATCTCTTCTGTTTGCCGTTCATAGTAAATCGCCTGTTTCTGACCGCAGGGCACCAGAAAAATCGTGATCTCACCCTTCTCTGCTGCTACTGCTTTTTCAAACACCCCGGCTACCTGCCCTATATAACCTCCTTCCTCGATAGTTCCGGTAATAGCCACATCATGCCTCACCTGCTCACCCTCCATAGCAGCTATAATAGCAACGGCAATGGCAGCTCCTGCTGATGGACCGCCTATTACCGTACCATTGATCTCAAAAGAGACGGTGATATCGCTCTTCGAAACGTTCGTACCCGTGAAGTTCGCAGCAACTTCTACTGCTTCTCGTACCGAATATTGCACCAGCGGCTTGATAAAAGGTTCTGTATTGACCAGTACATCTCCATCCCCTTCTGTTATCTCTATAAGCACCCTACCAATCTCGCCTAAACCTGTATCGCTTCTTATTGCAATGATATTAACAATAGAGCTACTGACTCTTCCATATCTGTCTACAAAGGCGGGAGGTTCAGCACTATCGGTAGTTTCTATATGTATATGGCGAGCGCTGATAAATTCCTCAATGATGGCCTCCTGCACTTCTATTGTTTGCTGTTGCTGGTGATAGACGAGGTAAGTGGTTGCAATAGATAAAAGTAAAAGAATAGCAAATACGGCAATTATCGCGTCTTTCCAGTCCATTTCTATCGCTTTATCATATCTATCTCTTTATATTTATATATAACGAATACGTAACTACTCAGGTTCGGGGTTCAAGGTTCAAGGTTCACCCCTTACCCTTTAGCCCTTACCCTTTACCCCTTAGCCCTTAGCCCTTAGCCCTTAGCCTTTAGCCCTCAAACCTCAGACCTATACAATATGATAAAACGAAAATATCAAGATAAAGAGATGGGAAAGGAAGAGAAGAAGGATAAATCGGCAGTATTACGTGTAGCCGAGGCGTATCATCGCGATGCCGGTAGAGGGATAGCACGAATAGATACAGAAACGATGCGGGCGCTTGGGCTCATATCCGGAGATGTGTTAGAGATAAAGGGTAAGAGTATTGCCGCCGCTATTGTGCATCCTGCATATTCTACCGATAGTGGTAAGTCAATAATACGCATAGATGGCGATATAAGAGGCAATGCGGGTGTTGCCTTAGATGATAAAGTGACTGTACGGAAGACAAAAGCGAAGGTAGCGAAAAGAATCACGCTTGCACCTACACAACCTATACGGATTGCTGGTGGCGAGCGATACTTACTGAGCAGATTGAAAGGTGTGCCAGTTACAAAAGGTCAAATTATAAGGATTGATCTGTTAGGTTATCCAGTCTCTTTTGTCGTTACCAATACTGTCCCGGCAGGCACGATAATTCCGAATATAGATACCGAGATTGTGCTTCGTGAGGCGCGGCGGGAAGAGAAGATAGGTCTAGGTCTGCCTCGTGTGACGTATGAGGACATCGGTGGGTTGAAGCGCGAGATAGGAATGATACGTGAGATGATAGAGCTGCCGCTGCGGCATCCTGAACTCTTCGAGCGGCTCGGGATAGAGGCGCCAAAGGGTGTTCTTCTGCATGGAGCGCCGGGTACTGGAAAGACGCTGATAGCGAAAGCCGTTGCAAATGAGACCGATGCCAATTTCCTTGCGATCTCAGGTCCCGAGATAATGAGCAAATTCTATGGTGAGAGTGAAAAACATCTGAGAGAGATATTTGAGGAAGCGGAAAAGAACGCCCCTTCCATCATCTTTATCGATGAGCTCGATTCAATAGCGCCAAAGCGAGGAAAGATGACTGGGGAAGTAGAGCGGCGGGTGGTTGCGCAATTGCTCTCTTTAATGGATGGGCTCGAGTCGCGTGGACAGGTAGTAGTAATCGGTGCAACGAACAGACCAAATTCACTTGACGATGCATTGCGAAGAGGTGGTCGTTTCGATCGCGAGATAGAGCTCGGCATCCCGGACAGGAACGGTCGTGAAGAGATATTGCAAGTGCATACACGCGGAATGCCACTGGCAGAGGACGTTGATTTAAAGAACGTTGCCGGTCGTACGCATGGATTCGTCGGTGCGGACCTCTCTTCGTTATGCAAAGAAGCGGCAATGCACGCGATCAGAAAGATACTGCCGGAGATAGATATAGAGCAGGATATACCGCAAGAACTGATGGATAGCCTTGTCGTATCGGAAAACAATTTCAGTGAGGCGTTGAAGAACACAGAGCCTTCTGCACTACGGGAAGTATTTGTGGAAGCGCCGAATGTGAAGTGGGAAGACATAGGCGGTCTTGAACAGATGAAACAAGAGTTAAAGGAGGTGGTGGAGTGGCCACTAAAATATTCTGACGCGTTCACGGCGCTAAATACGAAGCCGCCAGGAGGTGTCATGCTCTTTGGACCGCCCGGTACCGGGAAGACGATGCTGGCAAAGGCAGTAGCAAACGAGAGTGATGCGAATTTCATCTCTATTAAAGGACCAGAACTGTTATGCATCTCAGGAGAAACACCAATATTTACAGACCATTGCGGCTTAAGACCAGTAGAAACGTTCTATGCAGATATGTACCACCTGGGTGAAATAAAGAAGGAGCGCGAAAATCTGGAAGTAATAAAACTTAAAGAACCTGTTTATACTTTTGGAATAAACAACGAGGGAAAATTGACCAAAACGGTAATAAAGAGAGTCTATAAACTCTACGTTCCAACAACTTACAAGATTGGATTTTCCAACAACAGTGAAATACTTGTATCCGGAAATCAACCTTTTCTGACATACGCAACAGGAATAAAATGGATAAAAGCAGAAGACTTAAAAGTTGGGAATATGATAGCGACACCCTCAAGATTGAGCACTTTTGAACTTCAGCTCGATTTTAAATTACCAAAATATAAACACCTCGTATTGGTAAAAGAAGACCGTGATTTCTACTATGTGAAAATATTTAGCAGAAAGGAAATTACAAGAATACCGAAGAAATTGACACCAGAACTTGCAGAATTCCTTGGCTGGTTTGTTAGCAAAGGTAACGTATCAAAAGATGCAGTTACTCTATGTGGTAAAGACGAAAATAACACAAAAAGATTCGAAGAGTTATTCCAGATTTTTGTGGATGTGCATAGAGTTAAACAGCGATACATGATGACTACGGTCTATTCGACACCGCTTATAAAGTTCTTAGAAGAAATATTCGAGATGCGGTTGGGAAAGAAAAAAAGCGATAGTATTGTCGTTCCGCAGGTGGTTTTCAAAGCTAATGAAGAGGTTATTACAAGTTACTTAAGAGGTCTTTGGAGCGGTGATGGTCATATTGACGATAAAAAGATAGAGTATGGAACGATGAGTGAAAAATTAGCTTCTGGCATCACGTATCTTCTCACGCAATTAGGAATAAAAAGCAAATACTGGAGAAGAAAAGATGAACTAAAGATGGTGACAATTTCAGGTAAAAAAGAGATGCAGAGATTCAAGCATTTGGTTTATGGAGATGGTAAAACGGAAAAAATCAGGCAATTTTATAATGCAAGCTATACCATTCCTGATGTCTCTGAGCTGCTTAGAAAAGTAAAAGAAACGCTTGGATTAAGATACAATAGAGAAATTCCAGGAGATCTGTTTGAAGATGTAATTAGCAAAAGAAAGAGATGTGGGTTACTAAGATTGCAGAGAATGATGGAGTATATCGATAGATATGCAGATGAAGAATTTAAACGTGGCGAAGTCTACAAAACTCTGCGAATGATTGCTTATAGCGACTTGTACTGGGTGAAGATAGTAAATAAGGAACGGAGAAGTTCTCAAATCATGTTCGATGTGGAAACAGAAGCTTCTTCTTTTGTTGGTGGCGAATTACCAATGGTACTTCATAATTCGAAATGGGTGGGTGAATCAGAACGAGCAGTTCGCGAAGTCTTCAGAAAGGCAAAACAATCTGCGCCCTGTATCATCTTCCTGGATGAGATTGACTCGATCGTACCGATAAGAGGGATGAATAATGACTCGCATGTAACAGAACGAGTAGTTTCGCAGCTATTGACCGAGATGGATGGATTAGAGGAGTTAAAAGATGTGATCGTGATAGCAGCGACAAACAGACCGGACATGGTAGACCCTGCATTGCTAAGACCCGGAAGACTGGATAGATTGATCTACGTCCAAACACCGGATAAAGAAACAAGGCAGAAAATCTTCGCCGTTCATCTGAAAGGCAAACCCATTGGAGAAGACGTAGATATAGAAGAACTTGCGGAAAGAACCGAGAAATATGTCGGTGCAGATATAGCGGCTATCGTTAAAGAAGCGGCAATGGCAGCTTTACGTGAGTTCTTCGCTTCTGGAATAACCCGGGAATATGAGGAAGAGAGAGCAGCAATAAAGAACATTGTAATAAGGAAGCCGCATTTTGACGAAGCTTTTAAACGGGTCAAACCTACTACAAACAATAAAGCACAGCAGGAGTTTGAAGCAAAAGCAGAGGATCTGGTGAAACATGCTTATGCGTGAGACTTCAGTTATCGGAATGGGCTATGATGCTATGATGCTATGATGCTATGATTGAATCCATCGAAGAGCCTAAAGAATTCAAGAGACAAATTGAAAGATAGCACGAAAATGTACCGCACTCTATGCCAATTAGAAGAAGTAGCTCTTACAGCACTTTTACTCAAGGATTTCTTGGAAAGTTTATCTTTTAAGTATTTGCAATAGAAATATATTTAGTGTAATATTTAGTGTAATATTTAGTGTAGAAGAATCAGAATCAGTTTGGTTAAAATGAGAAAGCATCAAAAACGAATAGCTGCACCTCGTAGCTGGAAAATAGAGCGGAAGACATCGTACTGGGCGGTTAATCCAACTTCTGGCCCGCACTCTAAGGATAGAAGCATACCCTTGCTTTTAGTTATCCGGGACATGCTGAAGTTAGCGGACAATAGTAGAGAGACGAAACGGATATTGAACGAAGGTAATGTGGTAATCAACGGCAAAGTAAGAAAAGATCATAAGTTCCCGGTTGGCATCTTCGATATTCTTTCCGTTCCTCTTGTAAAGCTTAATTATCTTGTACTACTGGACAAGAAGAGTAAGTTATCTCTGATGGAAATAAGCGAAGAAGCGGCATCGAAGAAGCTCTGCCGTGTGAACGGGAAGAGAATGATCGACGAGGGCGCGATACAACTGAACTTACACGACGGTCGAAACATTCTTCCCGGAGCGCATGGTTATGGTGCGGAGATAAAGACACACGACTCATTGCTTATCTCCATTCCTGATAATAAGATCGTGCAACACCTTGCGTATAAAGAGGGTAGTAAAGTGGTCGTAGTTGGCGGGAAGCACTCGGCTCAGACAGGAGAAATAGAGGAGATACGAGTGGTACGCAGTTCGCAGCCAAATATAGTACGGATAAAACCACTGGAAAAAGAAGATGAAGAAGAAGTGAAAGAAGTGAAAGAAAGCTTCGAGAGCCGCGAAGATTCGGTCTTCGTAGTAGGCGAGGAAAAGATTGAGGTGCCGGGATTACAATGAAGGAAATGGCAAGCAACCCGATGCAAAAGATAGCACTGGATAAAGTAGTGATAAACATGAGCGTAGGCGAAAGTGGCGAGAAGTTAGTGAAGGCTGAGAAACTTTTAAAGAGTATTACTGGTCAGAAACCGATCAAGAGGAGAGCAAAACAGACGATACAACCATTTGGGATCAAGAAGAACGAAGCAATTGCGTGTAAAGTCACGTTAAGAAGAGATCGTGCAAGAGAGTTCCTTAAACGCTGTTTTAATATACAGAATAGACTTTTTAAGAGCCAGTTTGATACTTATGGTAATTTTTCCTTTGGTGTTGCAGAGCATACAGACTTTGGCATCAGGTACGACCCTAACGTAGGCATATATGGTATGGATATCTCTGTCTCGTTGAAGCGACCGGGGTACCGGATAAAGGAGCGGAAACTGCAGAAGAAGAAACTGCCGCAGAAGCAAAGGATAAACCGAGCTGACGTATTTTCTTTTCTTGTTGATGAATATGGCGTAGAACTGGTAGAGGAAATAGAGTGATTTCGGGGGTTCAGGGGTTCAGGGTTCACGGTTCAGGGTTCACGGTTCAGGGTTCACGGTTCACGGTTAGACATATAAAAATTCTAAACCTATGCACACCGGCATTATTACCTGCGAGATTTTGCGGAAGGAAATAAAGGACGTTATTATAGCGACAGGAGTGAGAGACGTATTTTTTCTGGTGCCCGAGACCGCAAACTCTGTAACGATCGTATTGTACCGGCAAAAGGTCGAACGATTTTCGCGCGAGCTCACCGCGGAGGATGGTCTTGATCTGGTATTAAAAGAGAGGACGATGGAGAAGATAAAGAATGAGATTCGCGAGCTTGATATCAAGGATTCAGTGATTATAAAGGTGCTGGAGTTGCAGATGCACGACTGCCCTGACATATTACTGAGAGAGATAGAGGAAGGCATAAGAAGAATGAGTTCTGTTGCAGATTGCGTTTTATTGGGCTATGGACTCTGCGGAATTGCAATACCCGAGATGGAACGTGTCATCAGAGAGGCACCGGTTCCTGTGGTTATAGCACGTGACAAGGAAGGAACAATATTGAACAACTGCATAGAGATTGCACTTGGCAGAGAAACTGTTCAGTCGCTGCTGGACGAGGAAATAGGGACGTTTTTCATGACGCCCGCGGGTGCCGCGATCATAAAAGAGCCACATATAATCTTTGAATCCACGATTAATATCAATATTATGGATAGGGTCAGGCAGATGAAGCGACATACTGATATTGCTCTCGATACGGCACAGATACTGAAACTCATGAAGAACCATTACAACCGCGTAGTAAAGATCTGGTATTCTGATGCGGATAAGAGGAACGAGGAATACACGCAGACGGTCAATAAATTTGCTAAGAGATTTAACCTGGAAATAAAACCGGTGAAAGGCTCAACGGAAATTATCTGCGAGACGTTGAAGGGTTGAGGATTGAGGGCTAAGGGCTAAAGGCTAAAGGCTAAAGGCTAAAGGGTAAGGGCTAAAGGGTAAAGGGTAAGGGGTGAACCGTGAACCTTGAACCTTAGGGTTATTTATAACCGTATGAAACAATCAATCAACAACATGGTAGTATCAATAGAGAGAAACATAAATGTTGAGTTTGTAAGTGGAAAACCGGTTGAAGAGCAAGAGATAGAAATAGTGGAAAGAAAAGGCCTGGGGCATCCGGACAGTTTATGTGATGGTATAGCAGAGGCGGTCAGTATAGCGTTATGCAACGAGTATAAGAGAAGATGTGGCAAGATATTGCACCATAACACTGATAAAGTACAACTCGTTGCTGGTAGGTCGAATCCGAGATATGGTGGCGGTGAGGTTATTTCGCCGATATATATCTTGTTAGGCGGTCGAGCGACGCGAGCATTTGACGGCGAAGAGATCGCGGTTGATATAGTAGCAGCGGACGCGGCGAAGGCATATCTGAGAAACGTTAGAAATTTAGACGTGGATAGTCACGTAATAGTGGATAGTAAGCTGAGAAAAGGGTCTTCAGACCTTATAGAAGTTTTTAGTGGTAAGAGTAAGACCGATACAGTAATACCAATAGCGAATGACACCTCTTTTGGCGTTGCGCATGCACCGCTCTCGGAGATTGAGGCTATAGCACTTAATGTAGAAAATAAGGTGATGGCAGAGTATCGCAAGAAAGAAAAGGCGATAGGCGAGGATATGAAGGTTATGGCACTTAGAGAAGACGGTAAGATAACGTTAACGATCGGTGACGCTTTCGTTTCTAAATACGTGGATGACTATGAGCACTATGAAGATATAAAGCGGCAGTTAAGAGGATATATAAGCGGCGTAGCGGAAGCGTATACAAACCGCGAACTAAATATTCTGACAAATATGGCAGATACGCCCAACTCCGTATATATCACCGTGACCGGAACGTCAGCAGAGATGGGGGACGATGGATGCGCTGGCCGCGGTAACCGGTGCAGTGGGCTTATCACACCTAACAGACCGATAAGCATGGAAGGAACACCGGGGAAGAACCCTGTGAACCATACCGGAAAGATATACAATTTACTTGCCAGTAAAATAGCCAGCGAGGTAGTAGAGAACGTGGACGGAGTGCGAGAGGTGTACATAAAGGTTCTTTCTGAGATAGGTAGAAGGATAGACGACCCGAAGGTAGCAACTGCTCAGATTCTTCCGAAGAGCGGTGTAAATCCGGAAGCAGTAAAGGTGAAAGTGAAACGAATAACAGATGAGTGGCTTTTAAACATATCTGAGATCACGGAGATGGCGGCGAGAGGAGAATTGAGAACGTTTTAATTTAACTACTCGTGTTCAGGGGTCAGGGGTCAGGGTTAGAAAATGATGAAGATAAAAGTAGCGGTTGCGGGTGCTGGTGGGAGGATGGGGCGCCTGGTGGTGAACGGCATAGTGGGAAATGATAAGATGGAACTGGTAGCAGGTTTTAGCCGGACTGGTCTTGGTGAGGAGGTGGCACCGGGAATAGTGATATCAAATCCTGGTTATGAGATGGAGAAGGAGCTAAAATCGGTTAACCCTGATGTGCTTGTGGATTTTACTAATGCTGACTCAGCGGTTGCAAACGTTGAAGCTGCCGCACGTAACAGGATAAAACTCGTGGTCGGGACGACGGGATTCTCGGCAGAGCAGCTCAAGACGCTGGAAAACGCTATAACAGGCAATGTACCCGCTATCATCTCCCCCAACTTCGCTATTGGTGTGAATGTCTTCTGGAAATTGATTGCAGAAGCAGCGCGACAGCTCCGGGCATATAAGTATCAGATGGAGATTATAGAGATGCATCATTCGCAAAAAAAGGATGCTCCGAGTGGGACGGCAGTTAAAGCCGCAGAGATATTATCTTGTTATACTACGAAAGGTGCAAGTAAATGTAAATTCGTTTATGGCAGGCAGGGCATAACAGGCGAGCGAACGGCAGATGAGATCGGAATACATGCAGTACGTGCTGGTGAGATCGTCGGTGAGCATACCGTGTTATATGCTGGCACCGGGGAACGTTTGGAGATAACACATCGTGCACAGAGCAGGGAAGCTTTCGCTCAGGGTGCGATAATGGCTATCGAATGGATTAGCGGTAAAGAGGTAGGCAGAATATATTCGATGGACGAGATGATGCGGGAGATGGAGCTGGAGCTGGAGCTGGAACAGGGATGATGCTTGGAGGTGGCTAAGGCGTTTTGTACTCAGCACCAAGATAAAATGAGATATTTAAATATCGGGATTTATTAATAATTGATCAAATGAAAGCAAGAAAAATAAAACAGCGTATAACAGAGTATATTTGGTTCGTGCTACGCTTCGCTCGGAACTTCAGATACGCTCAAAACGTTAAGTGGAATCGGGGTAATGGTAGGGGGCAGATTAAGATGACGAAAGTAAAAAAGTGGAAAGAGTGGGTTGAAACACAGATGAAAGAGTGGGGATGTAAGATAGAAGTAGTTCCAGTTATTAATCTTTTTGGAATAATATCCCTCTCGCTTACCAGAGGGAGATTAGATAAAAATCCAGAAAATTGGAGCGAAGACGATAAAAAAAGGATTGAGGAGTTTCTAACTAAAGAAAACCTAGATATATCACTGAAAGACTTTAGCGACCGGCTTAAAGAAGAAATTAAACAAATCAGTGAAGAAAATTTCAAACGCATATTAGATGAAATGGATGTAAGAGCAAAAAAAACATCTAAAATTCAATATTTCCCTGAGGATCACTGTCCGCCTAATGTCGCTGCTTTTGTCAATAGAAGCGCGGAACAAACAAATTTAGAAAAACTGATACGACAATCTAAAAAACACATGATTTTAATCCTGGGAATAGCAGGGATAGGAAAGACGCAAATTGCTGCGAAACTCTTGGAAAATATAAAAACTGATTATATAACTTATTGGAAGGAAATGTACAAGGTAGATACATTTTATACAGTAACAAAGAATCTTGCTGGATTTTTAAGAGATAATAACGATCCTGAACTTGCG
>JACGMN010000037.1 GCA_014061035.1 Candidatus Methanophagales archaeon
AATTGCTTTCCTTATTCTCCGCCCATATCTCGCGCCGAACCGACCCGCGGATTTTGTCTTTATACCCTTCTTTCTCTTCTGTTTCTTTGTCATTCTTCGTCTTTTCTTCGTCTTATATATTACTAGGCTTATACTTATATATTACTAGGCTTATATATTACTAGGGATAATCCTTTTTAAAAGTATATACAGTGATAAAATAGAATGCAGACAGAGGCGAAAATGAAGATGACGTATTTGTATAGCAAAGGTAAAAAACCCCCCAGATTCCACGAGATTAACACAAGATTTTTTGGTTAACATGGGCTAAAATAGCCAATAAAGTGCCAAAATATGATTACTATTATTCTTCTCTCGTGGAAATCTGTGTAATCTTGTGGTTAGCTAAACAATTACGATCTTATAATAATTTCTCGCCGGTGTGACGATTATGGTGGCGTATAGCATGTATCCTATCTTCAACCCAGAGGTGTGCGGATATGTGATACTCGCAGGAATAAGAGTCGGCATTATAGTTATGGCTATCGGCGGTACGATTTTAGCAATAATGATAGGTCTTGAAAGATACAAAGAATGGAAGAAGATGAAAGCAGAGATAAGTGAGGAGGATTTAAGACCATGACTGATAGCACGGGGATATTAGTAGGATATTAGTAGTAAACACTGATTTCGTTCCGGGTAAGGAGATAACGGAAGTTTTTGGGATTGTGAAAGGAAGTACAATTCAGGCGAAGCACTTTGGCAAAGATATTCTTGCAGGATTTCGACATATCGTTGGAGGCGAGGTAAAAGAATATACTGCAGTGAAGTTAGAAATTAGGGTTTAGGATTTATCAACAATTTATTTACAAGGTTATCACAATAGCCGCAGTCGTTACATACCTTCTTACACCTCTTCCATTGCTCTATGCTCCCCTCAAGCTCTTCGTTATCTATGTAGAAAATGTACCTGAGCATTTGCGGACAATCGAGGATTTCAAGCACGTTTCCTTTGAACGAGCGCTGCGAATAGTACCTCATGCAGTTTATTATCCAGTTCACTGTCTTTGTCCTTCCAGAAAGTTTGAAGTCGGTTATTCCTATCGCTTCGTACGCTTTGAGGTCTTCAGGTCTGATCCATGCGGACTTAAGTATCTGCGTGGGGTCTCTCAGGCGAAGGGAGATGCACTTATCGAAATAATAGTCCGGAGCAAATAGCGGAGAGCTGGGTTGATTTAAACTGCTGAGGTGCGATGCGAGATTGTAATGAGAATACCTGAAATGGCACCTATAAATGCAGCCTTCGTTCACTATCAGCCGCACGCCGCAGCTAACCGCCTTTACTATCGCCCCTAATATCTCAAAATGGCGGTTTATATTCGTATCCAGCGTGATCGTATCGGCACCGAGCTCATCGAAGAATTTTGCGCGCTGTGGCGATTCAACGTATGCTAAACATGAGATAACGGTCTGCATAGGGAAATCACGCAGCAGCTCTACGAGGTATGGCTCTACCACCGTAACTGCGTCAACACCTGCCTTGTTCAGTTCTCCAAAGTACCACGAAAAGACCTTATAGCCCTCAAACGAGAGATGATGCCCGCCAGTACACGTGGCATTCATCGTGATATTCATCTTTATCCCGTGCTGATGTGCATATTCGGTCTGTTCACGAATCTCATCAATAAGCGGCGCGTGCAGCACACCCCGTCCGCTACCCATCACGTCCGGCGAGCCACCCATGAACACCTCGTCCACTTCATCCATGCCCTCCGCCTCCGTGACTTCGATTATCTCCTTCAAAGCAGAGAAATGTCCTGGATGCGGGATTTTCAACCTCGCCATTGCTTTATTTTCAGTATCTTTCCGTTATTTAAAAACACCACGCGATATCGCTATACATAAAATGAAGACTATGGTGGGGTGTCATGGGTTTAAGCTTCTTGCTCTGTCTTTCGTAGGGTTACTTAAATAAATAAGAGTAAGTATCCAGAAATCACGCCTGCAAACACCCCTATAACCATACCTGTTATAAATCCCTTAATAGATATAAATCCCTTTAGTGATTTAATATCTTTTATTTTGTTCTTATCTTTTTTCTCTATCAGCCTATAACCCTCTTGCACAACTGCTTTATACTTATCAATTGATGCCATAGGATCTAATCCTACGGATTCCAGTTCTATACTCCTAGCTTCTTGCGCTAGTTTTCTAATCTTTTGCAACGCCATAAGAAACTCTGCTTCTGATATGTTAAGACCAAGCTTTCGAACAGATTCGTCAGCTTCTATCATCTTCAATTGATCATGTAGATTTACCCAAAGTAGTTTATAGCAATCTAAGGTAGCACGAACAAAATGATCGTATGCCATCTGAAGGTTCTTAGCTTTGTCTTTTTGATCTACTTTAGGATTGAAATTTTGAGAGAGGTGTGAAAGTACGTTTTCGAGTTCAATCAATACTTGTCGTGGTTTATCACCAATATATCCAACCAAATCAGAATATGCTGGTATAAACTCACACCTATAAAATGCAAAAATCTCGTCTATATCCATAGAACTACTATCCCCTCTAAGGTTTTATTGTCTCCTCAAACAGACGATCTATATCATATTTTTTTAGTTTGAATATATTGCCTCTATTATGTACGATACCATGATCTTCAAGTTCGACGATTTGTAGTTTTCTACCTATTTTATCCTCTACAACTTTATCAATTTCTTCTGTTGAAGAAAATCCCTTACGTCTACACTATATTTTTCTTCAAATATTACGGTTTTTCCCATTCCAACCACCCTTTTCCACATGTAACAGTACGCCCCAAAAAATAAAAAAAGGGATATAAAAATACCCTTGCAAATTTAGCTATCCTACGCACCCATATTCCAGGTTGGATGCGGTTTTATAGGTTCAATATCGTGTTCTGCCTTATTAGCCTCGGCAACGATCATATCTGCCATTCCAACTAACGGGAAGACTTTCGGTGCATTCTCTATTGGTCCATAAAGCACGAAATCCTGACCCGCAAGTATCGGGATAATATTAGAAGCGATGTCACATATCTCGAAGACATCTGCTCCAAGTCCTTCCCAGCCTTTTGGTCCTTTCGTTGCATTCTCCTTCCGGAACTTCTTCAGCCAGGTCCACGCAGAAGGTGCATTGTGGATACCTAATCCTGTTGCGATACCGAACTTCGATTTGACCACGAAACCTGTCGCTACCGCTGAGCCACACCCGGCGCCGATGGGCAGCGTTGCTTCATCACAGAGTAGTTTCGTTATGCCCATCTCCCGTGCCATATCGATCAATCCTTTCTCAAGCGTGCCTGCTCCTGTCTCTAACAGATCGATCTTCCCTGCAACCGTTGAATCTTTCGGATTGAACGCGAGTATAATCGACGCTTTTATCTTGGATTCCTTCAGCGCTTCAAGCTCCGTTTCTACACACGAAACGTTTAACGAGTTATACACCGCCTTCTCTATCAATCCCACTTCATCTGCATACTTGAGCCCTGCAACTTTCGCATCTGCGACCGTCGAGTCGATCAAGAAAGGAACGTCGCTTACGTCAGTACAAAACGCGATTTCTTTCTCCATCGCCTCTTCCGATTCAGAGAATATCTGCATGATACATGGGTTCCCGGTCATATCCGAGAACTCTTCTTGCTTCTTCAACACGTCTTCCGCTGCTTTCTTGTCAAATATCCCTCTATCCGCATCTTCGATCAGATAATGCTTCGCGTAGAATATCGTGCCGCCAAGGACTGTTGCATGCTCTCCCGGCTGCCCGCCAACTTTCAATCCTGCAATATCATATACTTCCTGTTTCCTATCAAATACAAACATTTTTTCTTCTCACCTTTCGTCCTTTTATCTTTTTATCGCTATACCACCAGGAATACTATGTAGATAAGTATTCCTATTATTAGCCCGTATAATATACCAATTACAAAGCCTATGTTT
>JACGMN010000056.1 GCA_014061035.1 Candidatus Methanophagales archaeon
AAGTGCCCCTTCGTTCGCACTCTCGTCTAACAGCGGATAAAAGGGAAATCAAAGATTTCCCAAAATTGCCTTCGGCAACTTCTTTTATCCGCAAACCGATGCATGAACGACTTTACTTGAAGGAGCGAGAACAGAACGATTTTATCGAACTCTTTATCAGCATCCTTTATTACGACTTAAAAAACCCGCTGTTCAACATCATGGGATACAATGAACTCATTGGAGATATATGCCCGGATGTTGAAGTATGAAGTCAAGGCATCACAATTCCTTAAGCACATCTTTCTTAACATGCTCGATAATGATATTCTGTTGTTTCTCTGACTCCAACGACTGCCTCTGCCATGCTCATGTTCGCAGAACGGTAAAACATCCTTACCTTTGTTTTATCTTTCGTGATGACTGGTCTCCGGTCTCTCCTGTCTATCAGCCGCATTCTTGTGATTTACTCGAACTCTCTCACCCCCACCTTCTCTGCACATCATTCAATACCTCTCTTCCCAGGTCTAATAGTTCGTCTGCCCTGAGATCCCCTGCCGCATCTATCTCTTTTTTTAGCGCCATATCCACCTTCTCCACCCTTTTTTCGTCCTCTTTCTTTAAACTCGCAATCAACTCATCTTCGCTCTCGCTATAGCCCTCTTCTTCTAACTCTTCTTTATCTTCTCTCTCTTCCTGCTCTTTTCCGTATCCTTCCAGGCTTCCAGCTTTCCTCTGCAACCACAGCTTTTCTAAATCCTCGGTATCCCCTAATTCTAAACTACCGCCCTCTATCGCATCCGCGTTATCAAGCTCGTCCAGCGCTTTTAGCACTTCTTCCTCTTCTTTCTTCTTTCTTCTTCCGAAGAATCTTCCTAAGAAGCTCATTCTTTTCTATTCACCTCCTAACTGCTATTCAATATTCAAGGATGAAGATATTATCCACCATTATCGGGACCGCGAAGACGACGGCAGCAGAAACAAGGAACAGAAGAGAGAAGTAGAAGCAGAGCGTGTAGTTGCTGCCACCGACAGCGAATTTTGTTGCGAGTGCATTGGCAATCGTGAGGATAAGGACGATGACAATCACGAAATTTGCAATGAAGGCGAGATCAACGTTACCGCCTATATTAAAACCTATACCTGCCGGCATACCCACCGCACCGCCTCCTATCTCTGCCGCTTCCTTCTCCATCATCTCCGCTAATGCATTATTAAACGAGAACAATATCTGGTACACGAAGATGAGGACACCGCTCATCGCGGCATGGAGAGGTATCATAAGATTCATAAAACCTGAGGAGACAAGCTTCCTTTTTGACCTCAGCAATGTTATTCTCAATGATGATCTGGAAACGGTCTCGCCTATCTTTGCCGGGTCGCCTCCGAGTTCTACGGCATCTAAGAATATCTTTGTATACTTGTTTATCAATTCGGAGCCGGTTTCCCCAACGAAATTATACCAGCATACCTTCGGTTTTATTCCATTAATCAACCTTTTATACAACCTATCTACGCTCTCTTCTAACGAAGCTATTGATTTCTTATCAAGATGAGTCATTGCCTGCGTGAGCGTAGTGCCCGTAGTTCCTGCGATAGAGCCGAGACTTTTTAAGAACGATGCGATGTCGTTATCTGCTTTCTCTATCTTCTTATCGTCTATCATACCGACTATACCCACAGGAGCAAGTAAGCAGGAGATGATAAGAAATACCACCCAGGGTTCCACTCCTATCAGCACTGAAATAATTGAGGTAATACCGATCACGGGAAGGATAACGATACACATTCTTCTCGCTATCTCCTGCTCTTTTGACTTCACCGGCAGTGAATGCACCGTTCTCTCGTAAGGACTTACACGGTAGATGACATAGACGCCGAAAGAAGCAGTGAAGCAGGCTAAAACGCCTGATAGAATAGAGATAATATATACATTACCCAGCGCGAATAGCATGGAGCTTATAAGCACAATAGTAACGACAAGCGTTAGAGAAACGAGCAACGCGGTATACGCATCCGTCCACTTATTCATTGTTTTTACGTCGCGTTCATATTTGTTTGTATATACGTTTATCATCCTTTCTACCTCACCACCTAAGAATTCCTCCTCCTTCTCACCCGTGGATAATGCGTTTGAGAACCGCAGAAGGAAGTCCTTAATGGACGGATGAGTGGCTTCCTTCGCAACTATCTTGCATGCATTCGTATATTCATAGCCGTAATTCTTCGTTAACAGGTGTATCTTCTTCAAGTATTTCGGTAGAATGCCCGCTTGCTGACTACCGAGTCTAAAGATTTTATCCCTGCTTATATCCGCGGTTGCGATAGATGATAGGTAAGTGAGCGTGTCGAAGAGGTCGAGCATAATTGCCTGGTCTTCTTTTATCTGCCTTCTCACATCTATCTTCATTTTCTTATACGGCAATACCTTCCTTTTCCAGTTTCGAGAGCACCCCGAACAAGCCGTGGAAGTCGGTAACACCTGCTTTATGCACTTTTTGCAGTATTCGCGCTCTTTTCCCTATCTCTCTATATATCATCATCCTCTTATCATTCGGAATCCCCCTCTTCAACGCTATTTTTTCCTCCAGTAAATACGAGTTCATATTCCCGGTGAACTCGAACTTATCGGTTACGGGATTCCACCGGAAGACTTCAACGAAACTGAAAGAGTCATCAGCAGGGTCGTATTTTACGATCTCATTTATGCTCGTTACTCTTCTCACCGTTTTACCATCTTTCCCTCTCACGGAATTCTGTATAACAACGATGTTCAGGTTGTCCACATAGATCTTCGGGACGCTTATGGGGTACCCGGTTAGTCTCTGGATGAGCTTCTCTACCGAAGAGGCATGGAAGGTGCTCATCACCGAATGCCCTGTCTGCATTCCCTGAAACGCGATATTCCCCTCTATCCCCCTTATCTCTCCTATTATTATCTCGTTTGGGCGTTGTCGCAGAGCGGCTTTCAAGAGGTCGAACATCCCTACTCCCGCACTTTCACTCTCTCTCTTACCTTCCGCGGTTCTTATTACCTCTCTTATCCAGTTCTTATGCGGTACCTGAAGTTCCGGCGTGTCTTCTATTGAGACAAGCTTTGCATTGGCAGGTATAAAAGTAGTCAGGGCATTCATCATAGTCGTCTTACCTGATGCAGTCTCTCCTGCTATGAAACAGTTCATTCCCTCACGAAGACATAACCAGAGATAAGCAGCCATTACGTAATCGAGGGTGCCGAACTCTATAAGTTGAAGCACGCTGAGCGGAGTTTCGCTGAACTTCCGGATGGTAAAATTCGAGCCTCTCTTCGATATGTCAGACCCGAAAACGATGTTTATCCTTGAGCCGTCGGGTAATGTGGCATCCACGATTGGATTACGGTAAGATACCGGTTTTCCAATCTTCTCAGCTAATTGTATGACGAACGCGTCTAAATCTTCCGCGTCTTCAAAGCTTATCGTGGACTTCAGTGATTCAAATATCTTATGCTCTACAAATAACTGTCCTACTCCGGAGCAACTGATATCTTCAATGTAAGGGTCGTGAATAAAAGGCTCTAAAATGCCCAACCCGACTTTATCCCTTATCATGAGGTATTTTATCGCTCTTAGCTCCTCCAACGTTACCTGCAATTTGTTATTGTTCCGGAATTGAAACTTAAAAAAAACTTTCTTTAATCTTCCAATACCGCCGTTGTTATATCCCCCGTTCCCATCTCCTCCAGTTATTTCACAGACCATATCAATGCATTTCTCAAGAATAACTCGCTTCTCTTCTTTGTTCTTCGGCTCTTCAAATTGATCTACGAGGTTCGCTATCCTCGTCTCCACTTCTTCAACCAGAGCATCGAAATTCTCTACCAGAACCGGCTCAAGGGGGATGTAATTATTCTGGTCCCCTTTTTTATCCGGAGATATATGCACCGCTATCTGGTCATTCACGGGATAAATCAGGTTTGGAGTCCTCATATTTTTCATCTTGCGAGTGAGCACAGGGTAAAATTTCGGTGTGCCTATCTCTTCTATCGGAATCATGTGCAAATACCGGAGGACATGCATGCCCTTCCTCACGTATTCCTTCCCCTCCACGGGCAACAGACGATATAAGCTGCACTGCATTAACCCTGCACTGCTGTGCTCTACTATTTTCCGTGTCTCGAAAGGAAGTTCTATACTCGGCATTTTATGCTTTTGCCTTTGAAAGCGGAATTATCCGGAATCCAAATCCGGGTTCGATCTCAAATGCGATTATATTCCCGGTAGTCTTTTGAGCGCCTCTTATCTTCGCTACCTTCATTGTTTTTACCAGCTTATTCTCCATCTCTTCTATCCGCAATGAGAGATGCGCATCGCATATAGACCGCACTCTTGTGAGCATCTCCTCACTGAATACGTAATCGTGAAGAGTGATCAGGATGGTCCTGTTGGAATCACATAGATTTTTACATGCGGTGAAGAAATCGATGACATCGCGCTCTGATGCGTGAGAGACGAATACATTGAGCGAATCAATGAGGATTACCTCTTCCTCCTTCCTCTCCATGTCCGAAGCAATGTGATTTAAAAAAGGGACATCTTCCATCCATTCGGTCCCCCTCACACGAATAGGATAGATTTTAAACTTTCCGAGGATGAAATAATCAGATACATCAAAGGCTAAGGAGTCCATCTGTTTCAAGAGGCTCTTCGCCGTGTTCTCAGTGGTATAAGAAGCGACGGTGAAGCCCTGTTGTGCCGCACCCCATGCGATTTGTTGGGTTAAAACACTCTTTCCCGCGGCATTGGGACCCTCGATAAGAGTAAGAGAGCAGACAGGTATCCCTCCTCCTATCTTCTTGTCTATCTCGGCATTTCCGCTGGTAAGCACGTCCTTTTGCTCATAAGAAGCCGTGATTTTTATCTCTTCTTCTTCTTCTTCTTCTTCTTCTTCCATTTCTTCACCATTTATAAATTTAAAGCAGAGGGTAAAAAAGCTTTTGATAAATCTACTTTCTTTAACAGATAGTTGCAGTTATATTAACAGATAATCGAAAATATTTTTTATTATTAGAAATATCCGGAATCCGGGACTCCGTTTGGCATAACTATCTTCAGCCAGTTACTGCTGCCCGGTTCCATCCCATCTAAAACTCTAATCCATATCTCCATCTGCTCACCAGGGTCAAAGAAGCCCGGATTTATCAAGTCCGGTGAGATGCTCACAACTGTCCAGTGGTCATTCTCAGGTGGTGAAGTCTCAGTGTAAGGTATCCACTTGAAGACATATCCCCGTGCTGCGCCTACGACATCATAATATACAAACACATCTATATGATTGAAGTCTGAGTTTAATATCTTCGTGGAGCCGGTGTTATTGAGCTTGACGGAGATGTCATTCTGGCTGGAGCGGTTTATATCTACTATTTCTATCTCAGTTTTAAGCCGTTCATTATCTATTTCATTCGCGTTCCGTAGCGATTCGGAGAGTGTATCCATGCTGAACAGAGTTACAGTTATACTGAGGTAAGATGCGGTTCCGATGATTACGAGCATCGCGATAGTAGCGAAGATAGTTCCGAAGCCCATCTTTTCTTTTATATCGAGAACTTATATTCATCAGAGACCGCGTTATAAAGCACGATCTTGAAGTAATAGTCGCCTCTGGTGATTTCTCTACTGGTATTTATCGTTATCTTGATGGTCTCTCCGAAGTCCCATCTCCCGTTTCTGTTATTATCATTCTCAATACTATAATTCCAGGAAGGAGCGACAGAGCCGTAAGAGAATCGTCGGAAGTTATCTGTTTCGCCGAAGAAGATGTCAGAGTGTTCTATCTGCGAAGGAGCGAGTTGAGTAGAGCCGATATTTTTCACCCAGAAGAATCCATACGAAGATTGATTCGTCGCCGCGATTATCGCGACTGAAGTCTCGATTCGTTCGCCGAGCAGGACAGAGGTTGAGACAGCAGAAGATACGGCGCGATTCATCGCAGGATACATCGCACTGACGAGCACGGTAGCGCAAATAATGCATGCAATAGTAATTATTGAAAGTGTTATCGCGCTTTCAGCCATCTCTCAAGCTCATCCTCCGAGAGCAGTAACGGCGTCTGTGCTCCTGTTTCACCGGTCACAATCAGGTCTAACTGGTAAATAGCGAGGATACAATCTTTCATCTCTATCTTATCCTTATCCACGGAATCCGCGGTGGAGAGGTCTTCGATTTTATAAATCAACTCTTTTGTCTCTTCCGGCAGCCGCCCTGTGAGTGCGTATAACATAATGAGTTCGTTTAATTTATCCTTTCCGAGAGTGGCAAGCGAGTTGTCCACCCATTTCATCAGTTGCGTGAGTGCGAAGATGTCTATCTTCTCTCCGGCTTTAACTTTGGGCCGTGCCCTATCTTTATCTGGTCTTGCAACGGACATGGACGATGGAGCTACTTCAAGTTCCGGTTCCGGTTCCGGTTCCTGTTCCGGTTCCTCTTCCTCCTCCTCCGGTATTCTCTCTTCTCTCATCCTGCTTTCAGCCTTCTTCTCTTCTCTCTTCTCTGTCCTGCGTGGACCGGTCTTCGCCGCCAACTGCTCAACATTTACGAACGGATTTTCGTAGTTGTTCATGAGCTCTCGTAAGTCAATGAGCACCGTCTTTATCTCTGCTTTCACCAGTTTCAGTTCGCCTTCCAGCCCATTTATCCGCTCTATCAGTTCCATTTTTCTACCAGTACAAGAACAAGATTACAACAGAGCAACAGAGATTTATGCATAAGAAAGAGAGCTTGCATCCTTCCCCGGCGATAAAGAATAAAGGAGAGGGTAAAAAATAAAAAAACCCCTCTAATTTTTGGGTCTCATACCGCTCACTTGAGAATCATTGTTCAGTTGCCAGCGAGTAGTTCCAGCTTCCCGTAGCATTGGTCTGTATTGCTCTGTGTAAGATTGCCTAATCTACTCAATACAACCAGATTACCCTGTGAATCGCTCCCGGTATTCTCCTTTCAATAGGCAATACACCACCTGCATCAGGCTTGAACTCTAACATGAACTTATCGTTGGCGTAAAGTCCTCTTACATTGGCAGATACATTAGTAAGATTTACCTTGATCTCTACCTTCTCGCCCGCTTCCAGCAGATTGTCGGGATTGCCACCATCATCATCTAATAATTTCTCGCGAGTCCAATTTACTGACGCGTTGTAAATGGTTTCATTAGTGAATGATATGACTGATCTATCGAGGTCTAACGGATGTTGCCCTGCGGTTAACTGTAGGGTGAAGCTTATATTTTGTATAACCCTTCCATCGCCTCTGCCGATAACAGCTCCGACGAGTTCAGCAGAAGAAGTTGCTCTCTCTACGCCGGTATGCACCACTTCCTTCGCCTTCTCAGTGGTGAAGAAGCCAGCGCCGATGGCCATGTATGAGAAGACTGCAGCGACGACGATGAACGCGGTGAGCACGATAGCAGCTTCGAGCCCCGTGAATCCACGTCTGTCCTTCCACATCGATCCTCTCTTTTGTCTCATTTTTAGGTTTTTTTCACCTCCTAATTAGAACATTGAAAGTGTAGATATTTAAAAGGCTCGATAAGTGCAATTATTTTAACAAATATACGAAACAATTTTTGCAAATGTTTCGTGTAAATCTGTAATCGTGTGGTTATAAAAAGGAGCAGCTAAACGAGAGAGGTGTAAAGATATATATCGAGCGAAGAGGCGATGGCTTCTGCTTTATCCTCCACGGAAGGACTAACCAGGATCAGTTTAGTGGGCTTCACCCCTCTCTCCTTCTCGCAGATAGCTCTCAATATTCTTAACACATTATAAACTTTTTTTCATCATAGCGAAAAATATATAAAAATATTAATATATAAAAATATTAATATATTGCTATATATGAACAACGATGGAAATCTTAGAGAAGATATTCGGGAATAATACACATATCAGGGTGATACTCCTCTTCTATAACAACAACGGCAGATACTTCAATAATATCACAGGGCTTGCGAAGAGACTCGATAAGAGCCACGTTACCATGAGGAAAGTCGTCTCCGACCTCTTAGATGTGGGGATATTAACCGAGATAGAGATAGGGAAGTCGCGCGTGATAATGATAAATGAGAACAGCCCTTATACCGAAGCGCTATTCAATTTCATCCATTCTATGCAGGATATAAAAGCGAACAAGCGCATAGAGGAGATAATAGAAGTGCGGTCGAGGTGATTTTAATATATATCGCAAAGTAAAATAGTCAATGTGGAAATATTGGAGAAGATATTTGGAAATAGCACGCATCTTGCGATAATTCTCCTCTTCTACAACAACCCGGGATACATCACCAATCTTACTAAACTGGGATACACACTGGATAAGAGCCACGTTACTATCCGGAAAGCTATTTCTGACCTCGTAGCCGCGGGCATACTCACAGAACTGGATATAGGGAAGTCGCACGTGATAATGATAAATGAACGCAGTCCCTATGCCGAGACGCTATTCAATTTCATCAATACGGTGCGGAGTGTAAAAGAGAAGAGGAGCATAGAGGAGATAATAGAGCAGAGAAGAAAGCGAGATAAAAAAAAATTAAGTATTCCGAATAATTTATAAATTTATATAATATGTAAAACGAAGAGAGATATAATTATGGAAGAAATAGAAAGCGCACTCAGGTCAATGGAGGGTTATACGCTTTTGCTTAAAGGAGCGCCGGGTAGTGGAAAGACCACCTTCGCAGTGAGTCTGCTCGAGCAGATCTGTACCGGCGATAGTAAGGGCGCCTATATCTCGACTCGTATCGACCCTACCGCGTTGTATAAACAATTCCCGGGTTTGGAAGAGCGGATACCGGTAAAAAATGTTATTGATGGTACGCAGTCGGAATTTTCAGAAGCCAGGTCCCAGGTGCTCTACGAAGACCTGACGAGCTTCTTGGGTGGTGTTTACAGCGTTGTTGCGGAAGAGGATGTCATCATTTTAATCCTTGATAGCTGGGATGCGGTCTCTTTTCAGATAGGCGAAGAGAATCGTGGCGTAGAGAAGCTTGAGACATCTATGCTGGATATAGCGCGAAAGACGAAGACGCATCTGATTTTGATAAGTGAATACACCGGAGAGAAAAGACTGGATTATCTCGTTGATGCTATTTTAAGATTAGAAAAGGGAGAGATAGACGGTAGAATCATGCGAAAGGTGTTCATTGACAAACTGAGAGGGTTTAAAGTTCTCAGAAATAACTATCCCTTTACATTAGAAGGGGGTGAGTTCACGCATTTTGCAACGCCCGCATCCGGATTAGGCAGCGGCAGGCACCGGGTAATAATGAGAGGATGGATACACGGGAATTATTCTACCGGGATAGAGGACCTGGATACGATAATTGGTGGTTATCCGAAGGGGGGCTTTGTCCTGTTAGAACTCATGGATGGTAGCATAAGTCAGGGTTACAGACCGTTTTTATACCACACGCTCGCCGATTTCATGCTGAATGGGCATGGCGTTCTATACATGCCGGAGGATGGTTCTTCTTCGGTGAAGAGGCTTCTTCTGGATTACGTCAGCGAAGAGCTGCTCGCGAAGAACTTGCGCATGCCTACTGCTTCGGAGAGCGGGCGTGAAGAGCCGTGTTTATTCCACGTCGGTGCTGAATCGGTAAGTTTAGATAAGTATTTCGAGATATATAAAGAACTAAAGAAGCCGGTATTGCATGTTCTCGACTTGACCGCGCTGAATCTTTACGGTGAGGATGAGATAAGGAGAATGATTCAGGGGATTGTATCGTGGGTGAGAACAACAGAGGATGTTTTAATAGGCGTTTCAAAACCTTCTGCGAGGTTAAAGAACGAGATACGAGAGCTCGCGGACCTTCATCTTCGCTTCTTCCCTATCAATGGCACGCTTAATTTTTACGGCGTTAAGCCTCATACGGTCATCTATAATGTCTCGTCTTCACGTGCGAGGGAAGGTCATCACCAGCTTAAGCTCACTCTTATTGTCTAATAAGACAATAGGCAATAGACAATAGGCAATAGGCAATAGGGATAGTAATGGTGGAGAAAATAAATTCGAAAATAAATTCATACCATGATCTGGAGGTATGGCGGAGGGCAATGGAATTGGTAACAGATATTTACAAGGTTACGCGAACTTTCCTAAAAGAAGAAAGTTATGGTCTGAGAAGTCAATTGCGGAGAGCTGCCATATCTGTTCCCGCGAACATAGCTGAAGGATGGGGACGAGGAACGACAGGGGGGTATATACAATTCCTGAGAAATTCCTTAATAAAGAGTCTCCTCAAATACAAATAACCCTTTGCCTATTGCTTATTGCCTATTGTTTATTGTCTATTGCCCATTCCCTATTGCCCGTTTCCTACTGGCTAACGTCCGGATAGCATGAGCCAGTTCACTGCACTGACTTGCGGGATTGCCTGCTTTCGAGATGTATCTGTCTGCTCCTTTTTTCAATGCTTCCCTTTCTACTTCAGGCTTACCTTTACCGGTGAAGAGGATGAAAGGCGTATCCGCGCATTTTTCACTCTTTCTCAGTGCTTCCAGGAATTCTATACCATTCATCACCGGCATTTTATAATCGGCAATAATCACGTCAAAATGCTCGTGCTCAAGTTTTTCCAGCGCCTCTTCCGGAGAGAGCAGACTCACAATTTCAAAATCGTCTTTCTCTTGCCTCTTCAGGAATATTCTCGTTATCTCCAAGTCCGCGGGCTCATCATCCACATGCAGAACTCGTATCGGTCCCGATATCGAGTTTACCTGCTGAAAATCGCTTATCATTTTTATTACATCACATATCTGATTGTAACCGAGATATAAAAATGTTACTTATATCCCGAGCGTGTAGAATTATTATTGAGCGAGGATATAAGTATCATTTATGGTGAAGTACAGATACAACGAGAACTGGCGTGAGAGGGATAGGGCATACCGAGAGATGCCGGATGCACTGCTGAAGACCTT
>JACGMN010000074.1 GCA_014061035.1 Candidatus Methanophagales archaeon
ATAGTAGTTTATATTTATAATTTTTTATATTATGGGGGAAGGCTGTAAGAATGTGGATGAACCGGAGGAGAAGGTGGCAAGGCTCTTTATCATGGCTATTAAGAGTTTTTCTTTTCCGAAAGAGAGCGGCAAAAATTGGCATCTACGGACCGCCTAATGCCGGAAAGACGACCCTGGCGAATCGAATAATTCATACGTTTGTCGATGAGAATGATGATATGGGTACAGTCTCAGAGATTCCACATGAGACGCGAAGAGCTATTCGTAGGGAAGGGATACTGATATTTATAGACTCGAGATCGAAGTTACTGCCTAGCCACCCCTACTTTGATTTTAGCACGGTTACGGCACCAGCCACGGAGCAGGGCCAGGACCAGGACCAGGACCAAAACCAAAACCAAAACCCAACTTCGGCGTCGAGATCAACTTGTAAGTCGGAGCTGCCGCAAAAGCAGCGGCGAGAACAGAAATCACGTGGCGGCGAAGGCAGGGGGAAATTGAGGCTTGACATCGTTGATACTCCAGGATTAGCGACAAAAATAGATTTTCACGATTTTATGTCTTTCGGGTTAGAAGAGAAGGAAGCGAAAAAGAGGGCAAAGGAAGCTACAGAAGGCGTTATAGATGCGATAAAATGGCTCAATGATATTGACGGTGTTGTACTTCTGATGGACTCTACCAAAGACCCGTATACGCAGACGAACATAGTGTTAATAGGGAATTTAGAAGCGCGTGGCATTCCGATGATCATCGCGGCAAATAAAATTGATCACGCGGAATCAGCACCTCAGAAGATTGCGGATGCTTTTCCTCAGCATACTGTTGTACCTATATCGGCATTGAAAGGTGATAATATGGAGGGGTTGTATATGGAGATGACGAGAAGGTTCAAGTAGAAGTAAATAGAGTAGGTGAGAAGATATGGGAATAAAGATGGATCTGATCTCTGAAGATAAACTGAATTCGATGGGGTCGATGGAGAAGTTGAGATTTGTGCTGGATGGTGTAAAGTCAGGAAATATAGTAATATTAGAGAGTGGTTTGACATCTGAGGAGCAGATGAAGCTAATAGAACTGACTATGACAGAGGTAGACGATGATTTCCCGGGTATAGAGATCAGTGGCTATCCATCTAAACGCGGGTTTTTAAATCTGCGCCGGAAGACGCGGCTCACTATGATAGGGCCTGCCGCGGTGATCCGCACAATTAAGAAGGATAAGGACTTGATAAGCACTCTCGTTTCTTCGGTCTATGACTGAGGTAATAGGTAATATCTTAAAAATAAAATGCATAAATGTTTGAAGTGTGGTGCGAAATTCGAAAGAATAACGGAAGCAATGTTAAAAGGCTGTCCAGAATGTAGTGGTAAGTTTTTCCTTTATGTAAAGCGCGAAGGTAGAGAGGATATAAGTACAAGTATAAGCAATAGTGATACTGAAGATTTGGTTGACCGGATAGAGATAGATGACTGCGAGCCTTTGCCATTAGAAGGAGAGAAGATAGAAAGTTTAAGAATTTTGAGCCCAGGCGTCTACGAACTCAATCTGAATACCCTTTTAGAGCGGAATGAGATCATAATGCAGATAAAGGAGAACGGCACTTACGTCATCCCTTTACCATCGCTTTTCAGAAGTAAGAAGAGGAAGAAGAAGAGATGATAGAAGCGGGAATAATTGGTGGAACAGGATACACAGGTCTTGAGTTGATCCGGTTACTTCTGATGCATCCGCGTGTAAATATCTCGATTGTAACGTCTCGGCGGTATAAAGGGAAGAAGATAAGTGATGTGAATCCGCACCTGTTCCCGTTTATCGAACTAGATTATGAAGACGTTGCTATCAAAGAGGTAGCAGATAGAAGCGATATTGTATTTCTCGCGGTTCCGCATGGCAGTGCAATGGAGTACGTGCCGGAATTGATGGAGAGCGGATCGCGAGTGATAGACCTTAGCGCGGACTATCGGCTGAAAAGGGCAGATTACGAACGTGTATACTTGCGGGAACATAAGGACAAGGAAGAGCGAGACGCTGTATACGGGCTTACTGAACTGCATCCCGAGATAGCAGATCCAGATACAGATATAGCATTGGTCGCAAACCCTGGCTGTTATCCTACTGGAGCAATACTTGCAGTCGCACCACTGGTGAGAGCAGGGATAGTGAAAGTGAAAGTGAAACAGGTCGTAATCGATTCGAAATCAGGCATATCAGGTGCTGGAGCTGAGCCATCTGCGAGTTCTCATTTTCCTAACCTTGCCGAGAACATTGTTCCATACCAGATAACCGCGCACAGGCACGTAGCTGAGATGAGAAAGGAGTTACAGGTGAATCTGAGCTTCACACCGCACGTTATCCCGTCTATACGTGGCATACTTACTACTGCGCACGTCTTTCTCGATGCCGATTCACATGGCTTTAAAATGATGCACGAAGAGATCGAAGAGATATACCGGGAGTTTTACAGTGGTAAACGATTTATAAGGCTAAGGAAATTGCTGTCCTCGCTGAGCTTGAGCGCCGTGAGAGGTACTAACTTCTGCGATATAGGATTTGAGATAGAGAAGGGGAGCAACAGGATAGTGGTGATCTCAGCTATTGACAACCTTGTTAAAGGCGGATCAGGTCAAGCAATCCAGAATATGAATGCGATTTTCGGCTTAGATGAGGGTGAAGGACTGTGGTTCCCGGGATTAGTACCGTGAAGGTTTACTATCGAGAAAGAATAAATTTTATAATCGGACGCAGATGAACGCAGATAATCAGGATTCTGCGTGAATCTGTATCCTTAAAGAGAAGGAAGTTATACATTATATACAAAGAGAAATGGCATCGACTGCAAAATTCTGGCGTGAGCAAGAATCGCGGTATAATTTACAGGGTACGCACTGCACGAGTTGTGACAAGTTCTTCTACCCGCCACGTTCTGTCTGTCCGCACTGTCGGCGGAAAGGAGCATTCGAGCCGTATAAATTCAAAGGGACAGGCGAGATAGTTACCTATACAACTGTTTACCAGGCTCCGAAGAATCATAACAGACGTAGTCCATACACTTTGGCGATCATCAAACTCGATGAGGGCGCTCGCTTGCTTTCTGAAGTTATCTGTGAGCCGGAATCGATAAGCACAGGGATGCGCGTTCGTTCGGTCTTCAGGAAATTA
>JACGMN010000085.1 GCA_014061035.1 Candidatus Methanophagales archaeon
AGTCCTTCTATAATCTTCTTCAGCACTCTATTCTCCTCTGCTCTCGCTCTTACTTCCTCTTTCAACCGTTCTATCACCGTCTCCCTCTTTCTTATCTCTTCTGCTCTCTTTGTCTCTCGCGTTATCGCGGACCTGATAGAACTAAGCTTGCGGTTCAAACTTCTTACTTCACGCTCTTTTTCTTTTAAACTCGCATTCCGCTCGCTCATAAGTTCTTCGAGCATCTCTATCTTCCTGTCTTTGATCTTTAAAAGTTCGCGTAATCTATCTTTGCTCTCGCTTCTTTCACTACCCTTCTTCTCTTCTTGGCTATAACTCGCCGCAGCTTCGACTTTCGTAACAGTCGTTTCTATTCTCTTTCTCTCCTCTTTAGCACTGATCAATCTGTTTATAGCCGCACTTATGGATACACCTTTAACTATCAGCGCCTTCACTTCTTCCAGGTCTATCCCGGCTGGCGTCTTTTTCTGCGCCCGGACGAATTTCTTCTCATAATGTTTGAACGTATTAATGCAGGCAGCTAATGCATCACGCTCATGTGCGTTTTTGTATTCGTATCCGTCGCTTTTCGCAAGAGCAATCTTCGCTCCAGTTGATAAGGATTTAGTTAAGCCATGAACGTGTGCGGCAAAGATACTGCCTATCTTTTTTACCATCGCAGGCGTAGGGTGTACGTCAGAAGCGACTATCAATGGTCTTCCACACGATATGATCCACGCGATAGCGGCGGAGATAGGATAATTTTTTGCGCTGAAGACTTCTACAGCTTTTCCGTCAAGGTCAATTATTGCTAACCCTATCGTAGTGCCAGGATCTATACCAACGATAGTATATCTTCGTTCTGCGACGTGTGGGCGTGTCATCGTAACTACTCACTCAGGTCCAAAGTTCCGGAGTTTACGGTTCAACGGTTCAACGGTTCAACTTATCTTTATCCTCTAACAGATTAAAAGACAAGGAAATAAATCGTGGATATACAATAAAAAATGAAGGTAGGAATAGTAGCAGATACACATGATGAGGAGACTGCGATAAGCAAAGCAGTGAAGATTTTTAATGAAGAAGGTGTTGAAGTAGTGATTCACGCGGGCGATTTCGTGGCGCCATTTACCGAACAGTCCTTCAGGAAGCTAAAAGCGCCGCTGATCGGTGTATTTGGCAATAATGACGGCGATAAATTGCTTCTAAAGCAGATGTACAAAGATAACGGTGTGGGCGAGCTACATAAAGACCCGCATGAATTTGAACTCGGCACGAAGAAGATGATTGTAACCCACAGACCAATGATAGTGAAAGCGCTGGCTACCTCCGGCATCTATGATGCAGTGATATACGGGCATACGCATAAACCGGTAATCGAGCGGTATCAGCATCGGTATCGGTATCAGTATCAGCGTTCAAATAGAAATACCGGCGGTGATGGCGGAGAAGAAGCGTGCTCGTGGTTAATAAATCCTGGTGAGTGCTGTGGTTATATCACGGGCAGAAAAACCGTAGTAGTATTAGATTTAGAAGAAGAGGCGGCAAGGATCGTGAAGTTATGACTGTTAAAAATAGCAACTTATTTATAGTGTATAAAACCTAAACTCTAAGCAGATGAAGAAGTCAACTGTAAATAAGGAGGTATACTCAAATGGGAACAATAGAGGATGAGATAATTGAATGTGGTGGAGAAGTCTTTGGCGAGGAGGAGATGGAGACGTTGATGCATTGTGTACAGTGCGGCAAGTGTACTGGAGGCTGTCCATCTGGAAGAATTACAGCACTAAGGACAAGAAAGCTATTCCGGATGGCTCAGATGGATATGAGAGAAGAGATTTTTAACGCGCCTGAACTGTGGTTCTGTACGACCTGTTACACCTGTTATGAACGGTGCCCGAAAGGAGTGAAGTGTACAGACATAATACGGGTGATAAGGAACCTTGCGGCGAAGGAGGGACACATGTCAGTGCCACACCGGAAGATAGGCGTTTATGCGCTGAAGACCGGGCACGGAGTACCGATAACTCCTGAGCAGATGAAGATAAGGGAATCTCTGGGTCTCGACCCGCAGCCACCAACCACGCAGAAATACAAAGAGCAATTGGAGCAATTTCAGACGATATTCAGAGAAACGGGATTCGATGCATTGATCGATTTTGATTGGGATACGATGAGTCTGAGAGAGACAGAGACAAAGACAGAGACAGATACAGAATCAGAATCAGAATCAAAATCAAAGTCAGAAGAAGGAGAGAAAAAATGAGCGAAGAATCTAAGGAGTATGCGTATTTTCTCGGTTGTATCACACCGAACAGGTATCCGGGGATAGAAGTAGCAGCGAAGAAAGTCTTTAAAGAATTTGGAATAGATACGAAGGAAATGATCGGTGCTGCCTGCTGTCCGGCACCAGGTGTCTTCGGCTCTTTCGATATATACACGTGGCTACCGGTTGCTGCGCGGAATCTTGCCATCGCGGAGGAGATGGGGCTTGAGATATATGTGACCTGTAATGGTTGTTACGGCTCGCTCCAGGAAGCAGACCATTTGCTCAAGAATAAGCCAAAGTTGAAGGAAAAGGTCAATAAGATATTAAGTAAAGCCGGAAGAGAGTACCGTGGTACCTCGGACGTGCACCATTCAATCGTGCTTCTTCATGACCTTATCGGATTAGATCGGTTGAAAGAGGGAGTAACGAATCCACTGAAGGGTGTGAATGTAGCGATACACTACGGCTGCCATTTCCTCAAGCCCAGTGAGGTGCGAGGGCATGGGTCTGCGGAAACACCATACATTTTAGAGGATATTGTGAAGGCGATAGGCGCAAAATCAGTAGATTACAAGGATAAGCTGATGTGTTGTGGCGCCGGTGGGGGCGTACGAACCGCTGATACACCAACTGCCTTAGAATGGACCCGTCAGAAGCTGGTGAGCATGATAGAGGCTGATGCCGATTGCATGATCAATCCCTGTGCGTTCTGCCATTTGCAATTTGACCGTGGTCAGTACGAGATAAACGAAGCTTTTGGTACATCGTTCAGTCTACCAGTTCTATTCGTTTTGCAATTAGTCGGTCTCGCAATGGGATTCAGTGTAAAAGAACTGGGATTAGACCAGCAAACAACTACAATGCCAGAAAAACTACTGAGGTGAGCTGAAGGTGCAGGACAGTGGGGTAGTGCCCTTGCCATAGGCTGTAGCTGGGCTTACCCCTCTGATCAAGATGTTTACCCTGAGCTAGAGATTTCACGAATCGACTTAACTAACATCTCTTCCAATGGTATCATAGTATTTAAAGAACTGCATATCTTCAAATCAGCTTCGCCTTCGTATACAACAAGTTGTGCAAACGTTGAAGTTAAAATATTCGATCTTGTCTTCATCCGCTTTCGCAGTGCTTCGTGCAACTCCACCAGAAGTTCCTTTCCACTTATTCGCTCTTCTTCTATTAAAAATTCTAATAGCGCGCGTATATCTGTATATCGCGCGGCAAACGTTAAATCTATCAGCTTCTCTGCTTTCGCTCTCCGAAAAAACGCATTCTCCGCAACTTCTTCTACTATCTGCTCATCGATCGCAGACGATGCTGGTGATACACTAACCGCTGCCGCTTCCAATATTGTTATCGCCACGACCGCGTTGCCACGAGCGTAGTCCTTGATCGTTTTTAAACCGCTATCTGTGACTGTTACCTTTTCTGCATCAGCTATTCTTCGTGTTAACAGATCAAGCGCGCCGCTTTTGTCTAATGACCGGAAGTGAAGGTTCAAACAGCGCGACCGTATAGCAGGAATGATACCCGCAGGTTTCGTTGTAGCAAAGATGAATCTACAGGTTCTGTTGCTCTCTTCAATAATCCTTCGTAATGCTTGCTGTGCGTTTCTTGGAAGTAAATCAGCGTTACTGAAGAAGAGTAGTTTGAACGGTGTATTTATAGGTGACAACGCAGAATATTCGCGTATCATAGCTTTAAAATTGACGAGTCCGGATTTCTGCTCGTTATAAAAGAATTTCAACCGCTTATTTTCTTTCAACCATTTTTTACCTTGATCGACGAAATCTGCTGTCTCGACGTGCATGAGATTCTCATCGTAGAACTCGCCGTATAGCTCCTTCGCTAATGCGTAAACAATAGAAGTCTTACCCGTCCCTTTTGGACCCCAGAGCACGAGATTTGGTGTTGTATTCTTCTTGACAAATCCCTGTATCTGTCTCACCACAGCGTCATGCCCTACGATCTCGTTCAAACGCTTCGGTCGGTATTTCTCTATCCACATCGTCACGATCACAAATACTCATCTCCGTCCCTCAAGCCTCGTAGCCATCTTTAATGCCACACCCAGGGCTTTTAAAATCGCCTCTATCTTGTGGTGTTCATTCTCACCATTTGCAGATACGTGGATAGTGAACTGTGCATGCATAGCAAAGGAATTGATGAAATGATAGATGTCCTCAGTGCTAATATCCTCTACTCGTTCCTTATCGAAGTTCACGTCAAAGACAGTATAACTCCGTCCTACACCACCTATTCCGCCTATGTCCACTGCACATTGTGCTATCGATTCATCCATAGGTATAATCGCAGAGCCAAATCGCACTGTCGTTTCACGTTCACCTAATTCCGCTTTTCCCAGTGCTTTTTTAAACGTTTCACCCAGGACGATACCGGCATCTTCGATGATGTGGTGGCTCAAGTCCCCTTCTGCCTTCACAACCAGATTAAAAGATCCATGGCGCGCGAACGTAGCGAGCATGTGGTCAAAGAACTTTATCGTTGTCTCTATCTCGTTCGTCCCATCCCCGTCAAGGTTCAATTCTATCCCGATAGTCGTCTCCTCTGTCTTCCTATTTAAATGTGCCGTTCTCATTTCTTTTTATTCCTTTCTTTATTCCATGACCTAAATAAATAACCCACCATCGCTCTGAAAGCGTCCTCATCTATTATCTTCACACCGAGTTCCTCCGCCTTTTCTAACTTAGACCCCGCTTCTTCTCCTACCACAAGATAGTCCGTTCTCTTTGAGACGCTCAATGCCACATTACCTCCTGCTCGTTCTACTATGCTTCTCGCTTCCTCTCTCGTAATAGAGATTTGTCCGGTAAAAACAAATGTCTTTCCGTCCAGAATTTTTTCCGCGCTCCACCACTCAACCTCTTCTTCAGCACCGAGATCAGTACCCGCAACAGCCTTCTTTCCGTATACGTGCTCGTCACACCTTACTCCTGCTCGTTCTAACTTCTTTAACAGTTCATCTGTGCTATCCTGCTCGAAGAACAGAAGGATGCTCTTCGCCACTTCCTGCCCGATCTCAGGTATCTGTATCAAATCCTCATAGCGCGCAGCCCGTAGCGTATCTATATCCTTAAACTTATCAGCGAGCAACGATGCGGTCTGCTCTCCCACATGCCTTATTCCAATAGCGTAGAGGAGTCGGGAGAACGTAGTATTCTTGCTCTTTTCGAGTGCGTTACGTATATTCTCTGCAGATTTATCGCCTACCCGCTCCAGCTTCATCAGGTCGTTCTTCGATAAGAAGAAGAGGTCTGCAGCGTCTGAGACCATCTCACGATCTACCAACTGCTCTATTATTTTCTCACCCAGCCCTTTTATATTGAGCGCATGAGGCGATGCAAAATACTTTATTCGTTCCTTCAACTGTGCACTGCATGAAACCCCAATACATCGCAGAATAGGACCCTCTTTTATCACTCTTGCTCCACAGACCGGGCATCTACGCGGCATCTGGAATTCTCTCTCAATCCCCGTCCTCTTAGATTTTATCACACTCACAACTTCTGGTATGACGTCTCCAGCTCTTTTCACTACTATTGTATCGCCAATTCGTACATCTTTCCGCATCAACTCATCTTCATTATGCAAGCTCGCCCGGCTTACTGTCACTCCCGCTATCTGCACTGGCTCTAATACAGCAACTGGCGTCAGCACTCCTGTTCGACCCACCTGCACTTGTATGGCGTTCACAACAGTAAACTCCTCACGTGCCGGGAATTTGTATGCGATTGCCCATCTCGGGCTCCTCGCTATCACACCCAACTTCTCCTGTTGTTCTATCTTATTTATCTTCACCACAATTCCATCAATCTCGTAATCCAGTTCATTACGTCTCTCTTTCAACGCATCATAGTATCTAATCACATTCTCGATCTCATCAAACTGACGTATCAAAGGGTTCACTTTGAATCCTACCTTCCGCAGATAATCCAGTATCTCTGTCTGTCTCAAAAACTTTTTCCCTTCAACTTTACCAATTCCGTACGGGAAAAAATCGAGATGCCGGGATGCGGTAACTCTCGGGTTAAGCTGCCTCACAGAGCCGGCCGCTGCATTTCTTGGATTTGCGAAGATCTTCTCATCCCTCGCCTCTAACTCCGCGTTCAGCTCTTTGAATTTGTTTACCGGTATGAATACTTCACCCCGCACTTCCAGCAATTGATCACGATCACTATCATGATTACTATCACTATCTCTAACTCTAACTCCGTCATCAGAGAAAAGACGCAATGGGATTGTTTTTATTGTCTTCAGATTCTGTGTTATATCTTCGCCAGTCTTTCCATCTCCTCGTGTACTTCCGGCAGTGAATACGCTATTCACATATACAAGTTCTATAGCCAGCCCATCTATCTTTGGCTCCACGACATACTCTACCTCTTCCTCTACCTCTCCAAGCATCCTCCTCACTCGTTCATCGAAATCTCTTACCTCTTCTCTGGTTGTAACACTATTCAAGCTCAGCATGGGTATACTGTGCTCATATCTATCAAACTTTTCCAACGGCTCCGCGCCGATCCGTTGTGTGGGAGAATCGGCTGTTACCAGCTCAGGATGCTTCTGTTCGAGCTCTTTTAATTCCTGAAATAGCTGGTCGTATTTGGCGTCAGAAATCTCTGGCTCATCCAATACATAATACCGGTAATTGTGATACTGAATTTTCCTCCGCAAATTCGCTATATACTTCTTTACTGCTCCTTTTTCCGCTGTGTTCCGCATAAATTATTTTACATAAATTATTTTATATTTTATATAGTAGTTCAGAGAATAATTTAATAGATGACAGAGGTGGAAGAGGAAAGAGTGGAGATGGAGATGGAGACGAAGACGGAGATGGCGATGGCGATGGAGACGGAAGAGGGGATGTTAATTCCCTATGCGGATTACTTAGCGAGTGGCGTTCATATAGGGACACAGCAAAAGACTGGTGACATGAAGAGGTTTATTTATCAGTCAAGATCAGACGGTTTGTATCTCTTAAATATAAAGATGATGGACGAGCGGCTGAGAATAGCGGCAAGGTTTTTAGCAAATTACGACCCTGCTTCCATACTGGTCGTATCGTCAAGAGAATACGGGCATCATCCTGCAAGCTTCTTCGCTAAAGTTACAGCCGCTAAAGCAATAGTCAGGAGATTTATACCGGGAACTTTAACGAATCCTGGTAGTAAGCACTTCATAGAGCCCTCTGTACTGGTTATTACCGACCCGATGACCGATGAGCAGGCATTGAAGGAAGGTATTAGCGTAGGCATACCTATCGTGGCACTCTGTGATGCAAATAACTCAACCTCTAATATTGATCTCATTATTCCTACGAATAACAAGGGTAGAAAAGCGCTTGCCACTGTTTACTGGCTGCTTGCAAGAGAGATATTACGAGAAAAGCATCGCATGGAAGTGGAAGGCGAAGTGGCGGGTGGAGGTGACGAAGTAGAATTCAGCTTTGATTATACCGCGGACGATTTTGAAGCGAAGATATAGGGTAACTACTCAGGTTCAAAGATATATCTCAAGAACTATGGAGAGCGCAAGCTGAACAACCTTAAACCTTGAACCTTGAACCTTGAACCTGGCAACTTGAGTAGTTACGATATAGGATAGAGTATACGTATTAATATTGGTATAGATAGAGTAAGAGGAGAAAAATGAGGCGGGCAGTAGTAGCTGGGGCATTTTATGAAGCTGATAAGCGCAAATTGGAAGAACAACTGCGAGATTGCTTCGCGGGTTCAGGAACATCCAGAGAGGAGAACGAGAGTATTATCGGCGGTGTTGTTCCTCACGCGGGATACCTCTATTCAGGCAATGTAGCGGCGTCTGTCTACGCTAAACTTCCCCCGGCAGATATCTTTGTCATTCTTGGCACTGATCACCAGAGTACCGGCTCGCCTATTGCTGTCTCAAAGGAGACCTGGGTAACTCCTTTAGGAGATGTAGAAGTAGACGAAGCCTTTGTGGATGATTTACCAGGAGCGATTATCGAATTAGACGAGACGGCGCATAGATACGAGCATTCCATAGAAGTTCAACTACCGTTTCTTCAATTTCTCTTCGGAACAAAATTTCTCATTGTTCCTGTCGGTATCGGATCGATCGATGAAGGGATGGCGAAAGAGATAGGCGAGGTCCTGGCTGATACGATTGCTAAAACTAAAATTAAAAGAGATAAAAAAGTGGTGATGCTCGCATCTTCTGATTTCACGCATTACGAGGCTGACGAAATAGCGCGAGAGAAGGACGGATACGTGATCGACTCGATAATAGAGCTGGACGTTCCGAAATTCTACAAGAGAGTTTACGAGCGAAACGTGACCGTATGTGGTGTCAATCCGGTAGCTGTAATGATGATTGCGGCGAAAAAGCTCGGTGCGAAGGAAGGAAAAGTGGTGAAATACGCAACGAGTGGTGATATCACCGGCGATCGATCCAGTGTCGTTGGGTACGGAGGAATTGTTGTAACTTGATATTGATAGTTTCACCGATCATTGATCATCGATTATGCAAAGAATAGACCTTACGCATGCCTCGGTTCTGGCTTCTACCGCGACTTGCAGAGTTTTCTTTGACGAGTTTTTGAAGAGCGATCTCTTTGTGCAAGAAGATGGAATGGCACTACCGCTACTCGTCACTCCTACGTCTGCACGGTGCAAGAGGCTATTTGGTGTTGGAGAAGTAAAAGAAGTAGAAACAAGAGGGAAGATTTCGCAGCTAAAAATTACAGACTCGACCGCTACCCTCGACATCTATACTGACAGAACTATCTTGCTGGATGAAGGCGGGGCAAAGAGAAATGGAAATGGAAATGGAAATGGAAATGCAATTGCAATCGGCGGCAAGAGATTCCTCGCTTTTACCGGTAACGTGCATGTGCGTGATAAAAGTGTAAAATTTGTTCTGGTTGAAGAGATCGGAGCAGTAGGGGTAGATGTAAGAGACAGCTGGATATTGAATACCGCATATAGGACAATGGAGAGAATAGAGCAGCTCCGGATAAACCTGCAACATTCTTCTTTGGCAGAGAAAGAGAAGAGATACAACGAGAAATTACTGCCAGATCAGGTATTTTTAAAGGAGACGAAGGAGCATTATGCACTTGACGACAAAAAACTGGACTTTTTTGCTTGCACGGCAGTAAATGCCGTAGAACGTATTGGCAGCGTATTTGTATAAGGATAGGGGTTCAGGGTTCACGGTTCACGTTCACGGTTCACGGTTCACAGTTAGACCGATGAAAATTAAACGGTTTGAAGATATATCCCAAGAAATATGAAGAGCGCAAGGCGAGCAACTCCGAACTTTGAACTTTGAACTTTGAACCTCGAATCGTGAACCGTGAACCCTGTTACAATACCTCTTCTCTTTAATATTGATAAAGAGATTATTTTAAATATGAGCATAACGAAAAAGGCCTGGATAAGATATATAGATACAGATACGCCTAAGATAGAGTTAAAAGATCCGATAGCCATAGTGGGCTCACCAGGACTTAGATCGGTCGGTAAAATTGTAGTCGATGAGCTTGTGAAGGAATTAGAACCGGAGTTATTTGCTGAACTTTACTCATACGGCTTCCCTGGCATTTATTATGGGCCTTCTTATCTCGGAGCGCCCTGCAGCGCGGGTGCACAAATAGTGGGGAACAATGTCGCGGAACTTCCGGTCGTGAGAGTTTATATATTATACAAAAGCCAGGAACAAGCCCAGACACAGATCCAAACCCAAACCCAAACTCAAACCCAAACTCATGACAGGGACATTGTAATGGTAACCGGCTATCAAGCTTATGATGCTCTTAACCAGTATATAGTAGCTGAGAAACTCACAGATTTATTCACCGAGCTTCAGATAACAGAAGTGATTTCACTTGGCGCACAGGTAGTAGAGAAGAAGGTGCGATGCTGCGCGACCGATGTAGAATTAGTAGCGGCGATGTCTAAATACGGAATTGAGAAGACACACGTAGATAGATTTATAGGACTTACCGGGCTTGTGACTGCAATAGCAAGAAAGAAGTCGATAAAAGGTGTCTGTTTGTTCGCAAGCACGGAGCAGAATTTAACAGAGCCGGAATATCCTGATTTTACTGCCGCGAAGGAATTATTAGAGAAAGTAGAAGCGGTAGTGGGGTTAAAAGTTGATGCCTTTGGCTTAGAGGAAAACAGAAGAAGGGAGAATGAGCAAATAGAAGAGAACACGAAGAGAGCAGAAGAAGAGAGGATATATCAAGAAAAAGAGCGAGAGCGGGAGCGGGATGGTGATACACCTATCGGATATGCGTGAGTTGCGTGAAATGCCTGGGCAGGTTAATAAATAAAGATGAATTAACATCAATTGTTGCATCCGTTTATCCAGCGGAGAAAAAAGATTTCAGCTTTTTGAACTCGTCTTCGCTCTCGAATTCAAACCCCAGAACTTTATCCTTGAGCCATGATATTTCCAGATTTGACTGATTTATCTTATCACAATACGACTTAAGTGCATTACACTCCCTAAAATAGTCAAACTTAACAACAACAATCTCATCTGCAGTCGTTTTTATCGTCGCCGGTCTGTCAAGGAACTTCCTTACGATCGTGCCCGCGGTCATGCGGTGATATTTCTCGTCCAGGCTCTCCTTGAAGTCATTGATGGTCTTAAACGCCAGTGCCTTTATCCACCCCACCAGCATGAGATGCTTATCGCGGAATTGCACCTTCTCAGCCTTTGGATCCAGAGGATAGCTCTTAGGAAGTGCGTCAAGACTCAAATCGTGTGTCAATACACGATAGCATAGCTCGTGGTTCTGTCTGCTGCGGTACTCGACCAGGAGGTCAAATACCGGTGTATCTTCGTCGCCTGTATAGATTGGATAGAACTTGTCTTTCTCCTCCTTCTCCTTTTCATTCAGG
>JACGMN010000091.1 GCA_014061035.1 Candidatus Methanophagales archaeon
TAAACCATCCCGATTTTAGCCTTTATCCCTCCTATCTCATACTCGATTCTCGCAAACTTATTCTCCATATACGACTTTAAATCCCCCCTTAACGCCCCCATCTCCGTAACAATTTCATCTTTACCCCCGTCTATCTTTTCCGAGACTTCTACTATCGCTCCTATTGTCTCATCCTGCTTCCCCAGCATCATATCCTGCTTATCTATCATTATATCCTGCTTCTCTAGCATCATATCCTGCTTCTCTAGCATCTGACTCGTATCCTGCTTCACACTCTTTAAAGTTTCATTCATCGAACCCATAGTTTCATTCATCGAACTCAAAATGCCAATCATTACCTCGCCCTTCTTATCGAAACTCCGCATCAGCGAGACCATCTCACTCTCACTTGTACCTTCTTCTCCCGGAACATCCGCTCCACGCCGCTCGAACGCGCGGAATTCGCCTTTGTATTCCTCGTATCCCACGTTCACTTCTTTTACACGCACAAAAGAAGGTGAACTTTGCTTTACCGACTTAATTAACCCTTCTATCGCATCCTCTTCACCCTCACAAACCACCTTAACGCTCCCATCTCCCTGGTTCTCAGCAAATCCCGTTACGGTAAGCGAGTCCGCGATATTCTTGATGAACGTCCGGAATCCTGCCATCTGCGCTTTCCCTATTATCCTGATATCCGCTCTTTTCATCATAATTATCTCATCCTTTTAGTAAATTCGTTCTTGTTGTACATAAAGTATGACTTCTTTCGTGATACAATTCAACGAATATAAATTATCACGCTGTAAGTTCATGAAGAATACCCTCTATCACCGGCTTATAATCAAGATATTCGTTCCACGTCCTCTCAATAAAATTAAACCGCACCTCCTCATTGCGACTGAATACGACCGCTCCTCGTGTAACTTCGTAGCAAAAGGAATTTGGTGCATGGTTCAGCACCCTGACATCCACCGGTAACCTGATCCTCTGCTCTATCATCGAGGAGATGGACAGCTCGTATTCGAGTGGGTTCACCTCTTCTGTCCTCAGATAAATAGCTACATCGATATCCTGGAATCCGCCATCGCCTGTAAAACTTCCGTGGATGTAGGCAAATTCCACTTCCCTGATGGTAGCGATTATTTCTTTCAGTATCAATCGTATCTTCTGTTTATCCCTATTATCGAGTTTGAATCTCTGCCCCATCCCATCATATCTCCAGAAAGCGCACTACTTCCTTTATATAACTATCAAAATCAACAAGATCCGATATGCACAAGCATGTTGCGAAATCTTGCCATATTCCCTAACTTTTCAGCAAGCTCTTTCGATATCACACCGCATTCGTGAAGGAGTATGAAACAATCAGAATAACTTTCTGGGGCTCGTTTAAATTTCCTTGCGATGATGTGGTTACATATCGATATGACTGCTTCGATAGCGGTTATCAACCGGTATTTAAAATTAAACAATCACCAAATAAAATAAAA
>JACGMN010000083.1 GCA_014061035.1 Candidatus Methanophagales archaeon
CCGCGGGGTTCACGGTTCACGGTTCACGGTTAGACCGGTGAAAATTAAACGGTTCAAAGATATATCTCAAGAAATATGAAGAGCGCAAGCTTGACAACCGTGAACCTTGAACCTTGAACCTTGAACCTTGAACCTGGCAACCTGAGTAGTTACGTAAATCCTTATGAATCTGCGTCCTAAATGTTTCCGTTATAATGTCATAATATTAACAGGTGTTCTCTTATCTTTTCCGCACTAACTCCATCTGCCTTCGACTTCGCTATCAGCCTTATGTTCCTTATTTCCACTTCTTTCATAACCAAAAAACTTATGACAGGACCTAAGCCAAAAGCTTCCGCGACGGTAAGTTCCTTACCCTTCCGGAGCACCTGCGTTTCTATCTTCCGTTCTATATCCATTATATCCCCTCCCTCTCCCTCCCTCACTCCCCCATTCTCTATCAGATAAGAATATCTCGTATCCATTAATCTCACCAGAAACTCTTTCACATCCTTCGTCTCTTCATATTCCCGCTCTACTTCAATCTTCATTAAGAATCTCCTCATCTCCTCTGCACTTACGCCACTTGCTTTCCCTCTCAGCATCGCCTTCAAGTCCAAACTCTCAGCGAGAACCTGCAAATACTCATTTAAAATCTTCAGCTTTCTCTCTCCGCTCTGTGCTACACCTGCAACCACACTCTCAAACATTCTCTTCTCCAAAAGTAGATCGATAAACGAGTAATTTTTGCTCATTTTGTATTCTTCCAGCCCCTCTCTTATATCGTAAGCCGTATCTGCAAGTGCTGAAACCACTCCATCCATGTCTCTCCCCACCAATCCCAATATAGTATCGTACATATATCCCGCATCCACGAGGCTTTCTCTTACTTCTTCTTCCGGAATATCCGCGTGTATCCCGAGAAGAACCCTTCTCAAATTCGCGATATCCCACTTCTTTATTAAAAAATCGAAGGCACCGCTCCAGTTCTTGGGTATTAACCCAAAGAGCTCATAGTCCATATCCTTCTCATACCGAAGTAAACCTCTTTCTATATCTTCATATCTCGACTCTGTTATGTACTTACCATAATCGGTATCATCGAAAAAGGACGGAAAATCTTCTAAATCGCGCGAAAGAAGCTCTTCATAATCCTTCTCGGTCATCAATCTCGCTGCTTTCACCCTCGTTGCCGCCGTGGCGTATACGACCGGAGTAACCCTGAGCAAATACAGGAAAGCAAAAGAGATGGAAGCGGTAAGTGCTATTACTAATACAAATACTAGAACAATGTCCATTGACTTTTTCCTTTTCCGTTAGATTCGCTCGTCTGTTTATAGAAACCCTATTGCTAAGAGCATCAAAACTGCTATGACCACGCCGAATATAGCCGGAGTCTCTGCCAATACTCCCAATACCAGACTCTGTCCAAATACGTCAGGTCGTTTTGCAGTCGCGATTGCACCACCGGCACAGACACTCCCTTGCCCTATTCCAGATAGCCCTGCTACTCCGGTCACAATACCTGCTCCAAGTGCGATGATCCCAACACCTTCTGTAATTGCCACTCCTGCTCCTGCTTCTTCTCCACCGATCAAGCCCGCGCCCAACATTATTAAAATTGCTACCAGAAATCCGTAGATCATCTGCGTCTGCGGCAGTGCATTCCATACCAGAACAGAACCAAATTTGTTCGGATCTTCAGAGAGGATAGCAGTTCCGGCAACTCCTGCAAACCCCAATCCAATCGCTGTACCCACGCCTGCCAAGCCCAGTGAAATAGCCGCACCCAGCGCCGCATATCCCATACCTATTGTCAGTTCCATTTTTAACTTCTCATCTCCTTCTTACTTCTTACTTTCATCTCAAACGGTTTATATTCATCATCAAAATTTCCGGTTACATAAAACTTACTGAAAAATTCGACATAGTGCAACCTGAGACCGTGAACAAAAGAGCCCAGTACCTGTAATATCCAATTTACCAGATGTCCTATTACGAATATCAGAGCCGCTGCAATAATGCCGATATAGGGTAGTTCATAGCACATAACTGTCAATACATTTACCGTTAATGCGATCCCGTACGTGCAGAGCCCAAGTGCCATCAGGCGTGCATAGGATAACGTATCGCCTAAAAAACCTGTTACGCTAAATAAGGACATTCCCTTTTTTGAGTATATTAGAAGCGCAACAGATATAACCAATAACCCGCCCCCTATTAAGCATCGTGGTTCGTGCATGAACCACATTCCATAGCCCATATAGTTCATCATAAGTGGTATCAATCCTACCTGTGCAGTTAGGAACCATAAATCGCCGCCAATAAAATCTTTTATACTCTGTCTATCCTCATACATTCTCATCAGAATAGCGGTATCCATGTGAACAATACCGATAAGAATAGAGAGCGTCAAAAATAGAAGAACATATCCCAGTTGGTCGGCAATTATTATGGACTGTAATACTGGTATATCCAAATGCCGCTCGGTGATAAGGTCTCCAAGCCATCCTCCTGTTAAAGCCCCCATAACCGAACTGGCGATTCCAAAAGCAATAAGTATTATGGAAAAATCTTTTGCCTTTTCGTTGTATCTCCCGATTCCTCGAAACAGCATAAATCCGAATAGCGCAGTCATAAGACCATAAATAACGTCAGCCAGCATGAAAGCAGTGAAGAAGATAAAAGTAAATGTGAATAGGATCGTTGGGTCAATACCCCCATATTTTGGAATACCATAGAGCTTTGTAAGGAGTTCAAAGCTCTTAAAAAATCTCGGATTCTTCAAAAGAACAGGAACCGTCTCCTGCTCCTCATCCTCAGGCTCCGGAGAAACAGCGGTAACCTCACAGAGTCCTTCTGATACTTTATTAACTTCTCTTGAGACTTCTGCGACATTCTCCGCCGGGACCCATCCAGTCAGTGAAAAGACCCTCTCAGTCTCTACGAAATTTCTCTGGATATTCGCTCTATCGTCTATTGTGCGTAATGATTCACGGATAGTGAAGAATTCTCTTTCTCTTTTCGCGGCATTCTCTCTTAATATCCTCTTCATCTCTGCTCTATCGCGCTCTTTCTCTTCTCTCTTCTGCTCTATCGCGGTTATCTCTTCCGCAGGCTTCTTTTCAAACCCTTCTATCTCTATCAGCTCAAATCCTGCCCTTCTTAACTTCGTCAATACTTCTTCTGCATGCTCATTTAAACCCGCGATAATACAGGCATATTCCTTCTCTTTCTTCTTCTCCTTCTCATTAATTCTTATCTCTGCCTTATCAAAATAGTAGAACCCTGAGGTTATCGCTTCTAAATCAAGAATTATTCTTTCCAGTGCTTTTTCTGGGCACGTCCCAACGAAAACATAGACGCGGCTTCCTTTTCCTACATACTTTAGCTCAATATCGAGATATTTTATCTGTTTTAACTTCTCTCTTGATGAATCTAATTCATTTATCTCCTTACCTATCGCTCTATAATCTTCTAATGTCTCGCCTATCTCTTCTTCAACTTCTATCAGTATATTTTTTGCTCGTTCTATTATCGCCTCTTTTTTAGCTTCTTTCAGGTCACCTAATTCTATCTCTTTCTGCGGATATGGGTTAAAAAGCTTCTTTAATAAGCTCTGATGCGGCTCAGGTTTCACTTCTTTATAAAGATCCAGAATCTCATTTATCGCTCTTAACTGCTCTGAAGTTGCTTTTAAAACAGGATCCGCGGGCATAGAACTTATACTTATATCTTCTTCTGTCTTTTTTTGCTCGATGATCTGAACAACGCCGAGAGTATGTAGTCTTTTGACCACGTCATCCTTAAATTCTTTCAGCGCTACTACCCGAATTTTTTTCATCGTAACAGGTCTGTGCATTTTCTCTGTCTCCTCCACTTTCAATTTAAATTCCTAGCAACAACTTAGATGCTTCATCTACCACTTCCAATGGTATACCGGCGAATACGCCGAAGAATATGCATGCAACCGCCAATACTACTATAGGGATCAGCATGCTGAGCGGTGCTTCATCCCTCTCGATTCTCGATCCGTCTTTTGGTTTTTCAAAATATACGATGTTAATAAGACGGAAATAAAATATCGCTGTCAAAAGACTGCCTGCCAATATGACTAAGATAAGAATCCCCGCCCCTGCGTTCAAAGCTCCAAGGCAGAGATAAATTTTACTTATAAATCCCGCTGTTGGTGGTAGACCAATCATCGAAGAGGCAGATAAAAAGAGTGCAGCCGACGTAACCGGCATTCTATCACCCATTCCCGCCATGTCATTCATGTTGCGCAGGTGCGTTTTATAGATAATAGCGCCAGCACAGAAGAAGAGACATGCCTTTGCCAATGCGTGATTGAATATGTGCAAAATACCGCCGGTCATACCTGCCTCTGTTCCCAATCCTATTCCTAACATTATTAAGCCGATGTGTGCCACACTTGAATATGCCAGCATCCTCTTTATATCTATCTGAGAAATCGCGAACAAGGAGCCAAAAAGTACCGCCATCGCTCCGAGCCACATGAGTGCGGATGCAATTGGCAGCACGTCTAAGACGAATTCGGGCTGGAAGACGGTAAAAAGTATCCTGATTATTGCGTATGCGCCTACCTTTATCACCAGAGCAGAAAGAAGAACACTTACCGGCGATGGTGCTATCGAATGTGCGTCAGGTAACCAGATGTGTAAAGGGAATAGAGCGGTTTTTATTGCAAAACCAACTATAAGAAATGCTAACGCCGCGAAGACAACAAAAGAACCGTACCATTCCGGCAATCTCATTGATAGGTCTGCCATGTTCAAAGTGCCGGTAATTATATACAGATACGCAGTGCCAAGCAATATGAAACTGGTGCCGATTGCACCGAGCAAAAAGTATCTAAAACTTGCTATGTAAGTCTCTTTTTTACCTGCTATGGCAACGAGTGCGTATGCTGGTATCGATAATATCTCTGTGAAGACGAATAGATTGAACATGTCACCTGTAACTACTACACCCAGCATTCCGCCAATCATGATCATCAAGAGAGTGTAGTATAAAGTAATTTTTCCCTTTGGCAATTCCTTCTCGGCGTAATTTTTAGAATAGACCACCGCTAATAGACTGATTGCCGATATTGTGATGCACATAAAAGCACTGAGATAATCTACTACCAATTCGATTCCCCATGGTGGCGCCCATCCACCAACATGATAGCTGATTGTGCCATAACTCATCACATGCTTTATAAGCGCGAGCGAGAGGCAGAATGCGATAAATGTCGATACCACTGCGACATGATAGCAAAAGTCTCTCTGCCATAATCCTATCACAGGCATCAGATATGCCGCGGTAAGTGGTATCATAACCACCAATATTGAGTAATGTTCAATTCCGATCATTATTTATCTATCACAATTCCATAACCTTTTCTGCATCAAGTGTCCCATATTTTTTATATATTTTTATCGTTAAAGCAAGCCCGAACGCAGTCAACGCAACAGCTACCACTATTCCTGTTAACACCAAAACATGCGGTAGTGGATTAACAAATTCAACAACACCTGGTACGATTTCAGGATATACGATTATAGGGGCTACCCCGTCCTTTTTGTCTGACAGCAATATAAGAAAAAGGAAGACCGAGGTATGAACGATGTTCAATCCCATGATCTTCTTTATCAGGTTTTCCTTCGCTATCATTACATACAAACCTATCAAGATTAAAATCATACATATCCAGTAACTGAAATTACCGAGTA
>JACGMN010000016.1 GCA_014061035.1 Candidatus Methanophagales archaeon
GTGGCAATATAAATCAACAGGAATACCTGACAACCTGTTCTCGAGGTCGAAAGCAGGCTTAACACGAGAGGAAATCCGCTCGATTATCGTATCAAAAGCGATGATAAAAGGGGACGAAAGAATTTTAGACGTGGGTACGGGTTCAGGGAGCGTGTCCATCGAATTCGCGGTGTTAGGTTGCAATGTTACGGCTGTAGAAAAAGACAGAGATAATTTTGAAGTTGCGAGAAGGAACACTGAAAGATTTGGGTTGAATGCTAAGATCAAGCTCATTTTTGGCGCTATGGAAAAAGTTGATTTGAACAACCGTTTTTTTGACGTCATCTTTTTTGGAGGGACCGATAATCTGGAAAAATCGTTTGAGAATGTCTTCAAACACTTGAAACCTGGAGGCAGGGTTATTATTGCAGCAGTCAGACTTGAGACCGCTGTGGAAGCCATAGGAGTATTGAAGAACAGAGATATCAATCCAGAGGTTCTGAATATCTGCTTGAACAAAGGCAGGGATTTAGGCGGCAAAACTGCCCTTGCGCCTTCTTATCCGGTATTCCTCATCTATGGAGACAAGAGATGAAGCTCAGCAAGCTGTATGGAATAGGCGTTGGTCCCGGCGACCCGGAACTGCTCACAATTAAAGCGTATAAAATACTCAAAGAAGTCGATATGATAGTTACTCCGCGGTCGAGCGAGGATAAAAGGAGTCTTGCTTTGCTCACGATTGAAGGAATTATAAACGAGAGAAAGAACGAGCCAATTGTTGTTGAACCTGTATTCCCAATGACGAAAGACCAGGCGAAATTGGACTTCTATTGGGAAAAGGCGCGGGAAGAGGTCTTGAAAAATATGAAGGATATGAAGGGGTGTGAAACAGTCGCATTCATCACGTTAGGTGACCCCAGCCTGTATTCCACGTTCTACAGATTCCTGAAGATTTTTAAAGACGTCGTGGATGAGGTAGAAGTAGTACCAGGGGTAACCTCCTTCTCAGCTTGCTCTTCTATTGCCAAAACCCCTATTGCAGAAGGAAATGAGATCGTTTCCATTGTCCTCGACATAACAGGGAACGATAATGCGGTGCAGATAATTAAAAATTCTGATTCCTTGATATTCCTCAAATTGAAAAATATGGACAAGATAAAAACTATGCTTGGCAATAAAAAAGCTATCATAGGCATCAAGGTTGGGTTTAAAGACCAAAAAATGTTCTTTGGAGGACTCAATGAATTGCAACAACCGGATCATTACCTCTCTACGCTTATCGTGAAGAAGGAACCACAAGATTAGAAATTAAAATGAAACCGAAAGTAGTTTTTGTTGGCGCAGGACCGGGCGACCCCGAATTACTCACGCTAAAGGGGAAGCGAGAGATAGAAAGGGCGGATGTGATAATCTATGCGGGTTCACTCGTCAACAGAGACATTTTAAAATATGCAAGGAGCGATGCGATACAGCTAAATAGCTATGGTAAGACCAGGGAAGATTTATTCGCACTGTATGAGAAATTTGCAGTTAAGGGAAAGAGAATAGTGCGGCTTCATACCGGCGACTTGAGTTTCTATTCCGCTATTCTGGAACAGATGGAATACCTCAGATCAATTGATATAGATTTTGAACTTGTTCCTGGAGTTACGGCGTTCTCTGCCGCATCAGCATCGTTAAAACGCGAACTCACTTCGCCCGGCATATCACAAACGCTGATAATCACAAAACCGTTTGGGAAGACCGGCAAGCCCGCAGAGGAAAGCATAGCGGAACTTTCAAAGCACGGTGCAACAATGGTAATTTTTCTCGGCGTGCATCTCATTGACGATGTCGTTTCTGAGCTAAGGGTCGGCTATCCTCCGGAGACAGACGTAGCAGTAGTTCATAAAGCGTCATGGGCAGAAGAGCGGATAATAAGAGGCACTTTAAATGATATTGCCGTGAAGGTGAAGAAAGAGGATATAAAGAGTCAATCAGTGATAATAGTAGGGGACGTGCTTAATAAGTCGGGCGTTTCGGTATTGTATGGAGGCAAGAAAAAATAAATTATAGATAGAATATCCATGATTGCCATCTTCTCACTTGCTCAGGAATCAGTTGCAATTGCCGAAAAGGTGAAACGTGTGCTGTTAGCTGGAGGATTCGATGCAGAGCTGATATGTTCAGAAAAAATCTCGTGCAGTAGCGCAGATGAGAAGGTGAGAAGCGTTTACCGTGCTATAAAGGGAAGTTTCAAGCAGAAGAAGAATATTGTTGCCATTCTCCCTATGGGTGTGGTGGTGAGGGCAATAGAACCAACGAAGAAGACCGAAGACCCATGGGTGGTCTGCATAGACACGAACGGGAAATGGGTTATACCTGTGCTGAACGGGCATAGAGGAGCGAATAAATTTGCAGAACTCATTGCAGAAGGAATATCTGCGCAAGCAGTGATAACAACTTTGGAATAGATTGAATGTATTTGTATAGATACGATGAAGATGTATAGATACGATGAAGATGCAGGATACAAGATGCAGGATACAAGATACACGAGGATATACAAATACGATTGAATATATACACTATGTCGGTTCTGATAAAGGATGTGTTGGTTGACGGTAAGGAGAAGGATATATACATCGAGTCGAACAAGATAGCAGCAATTAGAGAAGCAGGGAGTAGTAAAGGAAAGATACGGGAAGGGGAAGCAGAAGTTGTAATTGACGGGAAGAGAAAAGCAGCGATTCCTGGTATTTTCAACGGGCATACCCATGCGGCAATGACATTACTCCGCGGCTATGCGGATGACATGCCACTTCACGACTGGTTAACGACGAAAATCTGGCCGTTAGAGGCGAGACTGACAGACGAAGCGGTTTACTGGGGTACGAAACTCGCGGCTCTGGAGATGATAAAATCCGGGACGACCTTCTTCAACGATATGTACTGGTACTGGGAGAGTAGTGCGAGAGCGGTCGAGGAGAGCGGGATACGTGCGGTCTTATCTGCAGTTTTTATTGACGGATTCGACGAAGAGAAAGCAAAAGAGCAGATAATAAAGAATAAAGTATTGTATGAGAAAAGTAAGAACCTATCGAAACGGATAATTTTTGCGCTTGGACCGCATGCAGTATATACGGTCTCAAAAGAAAGCCTCTGCTGGGTAAAGGAATTTTCCGAGAGACATGATCTTCTGGTCCATATTCACGTATCGGAGACTAAGGAGGAAGTAGAAGAGTGTAAAAAAAGGTACGGGATGCGACCAGTAGAATTTCTCGCGGAGATCAATCTTTTGAGTTCACGCACCATTGCCTGCCATTGTGTTCATCTCAGCAGGAAAGAGATGGAGCTGTTGAAGCAGCATGACGTGAAGATCGTGCATAATCCGACATCGAATATGAAGTTAGCAATTGGACAGATGCCCTACGAGGAGCTGAAAAAAACCGGCTTATACTCTAATATCGCACTTGGAACAGACGGCTGTGCTTCTAACAACAACATGGATATGTTTGAAGAGCTGAAGATAGCCTCGCTGGTTCATAAAGCATTCTCCGGTGACCCGACGAGCATCCCGGCCGCCGAAGCTTTTGCGCTCGCAACACGTAACGCTGCTAAGATATTCAGGTTGAATTCTGGTATAATCGCGGAAGGAAAGCTTGCGGACATTGCTCTGCTGGACTTGAGGAAGGTTGAACTTGTGCCAAACCATGATCTAACATCCAATATTGTCTATTCTGCGAACGGTAGTTGCGTTGATACCGTTATATGCGATGGTGCGATTCTAATGACTGGACAGAAGGTGAAGGGCGAGGAAGAGATAAAGGAGAAGGCACGAGAGGTTGCTTATGAACTTATGAGTATGAGCGGGAATAACAAGAAAGAATAAATTTTATAATCGGACGCAGATGAACGCTTGCCTGCGCGTGCCGCGCGCAAGCAGGCAGATAATCAGGATTTTAAAAAATGACTGATAGAGATAGATGATCACGAAAGAACTGATAAAAGAGGTAACGATAACATTGTTGAAGCGAGCTGAGACAGGACTGCCCGGTGATGTGAAAGCAGCACTCGTTCGTGCATACGAGCGCGAGGATAATAAAATCGCAAAGGTGCAGTTGGAGGCAATGCTCGATAATGTAAAGCTTGCCGGTGAGATGCAGCGACCGCTATGTCAAGATACAGGTCTCCCGCTCTTCTTTGTTACGCTTGGGAGTGGAACTGGAACGGTAGACCCTGGCGATATTGATGCAGGAATACGTGAAGGTGTAGAGGCAGCAACAGATCTAATCCCGCTGCGCTCTAATGTAGTGGATCCAATAACGAGGGCTGGAAAAGGCGGTAATATCGGTGATAAAATGCCGTATATCGATTATACCGTCGACCCTGCACTTGATCTTGATTTTGATGGCATTGAGTTATTAGTATCTCCAAAAGGCGGTGGCGCGGAGAACATGAGTGCGTTAACGATGCTAACACCAAAGCCGGAAGCAGAAGCTGTAAAAGAGATACAGACCTTCGTTCTTGAGACGGTTCTCAAGGCTGCGGGGAAACCGTGCCCGCCGACCATCATTGGGATTGGTCTCGGTGGCTCTGCGGATATAGCGATGAAGCTCGCAAAAGTTGCACTGCTTCGACCAGTAGGCGTGCGAAATAAGGTGGAGCTGATAGCGCAGGCTGAGGAAGAACTACTCGAAGCGGTGAACAAGACAGGCATCGGACCTATGGGATTAGGAGGGAAGACAACGGCGCTTGGTCTTCATATAGAGACTGCAAGCACACATATCGCCAGTTTTCCAGTTGCAATAGCCTTCCAGTGCTGGGCAGCGCGCAAAAGTGCCGCGAAAATATATGGTGATGGACGTGTCGAGTATCGGTGAGGGTCAGTTCAGGGGTTCAGGGTTCAGGGTTAGATCGGTGAAAATTGAATGGTTTGGAGATCATCAATTGTTTCAACCCCAAAAAACCAGGAATAAATTTATTTCGGGTCTTGACATGAAGAAAGGAAATTATCTAAGAATGAATTTCATTAGAATAACAAATTTAAATTGGGATGAGTTTGAAAGGAGATTTTATGAGCTATGAGATTCCTTGATGCAAACGTGTTTATCTACGCATATTACAAGCCGACACATGAACCCTAAACCTTAAACCGTGAACCGTGAACTGTGAACCCTGAATCTAACAACCTGAGTAGTTACGAAATCAGAAAGCCCTGGGCGGGATTTGGACCCGCGATCTCCACCTTACCAAGGTGGTGCATTGCCAACTATGCTACCAGGGCAGGACAGGGTAAGGTAAGATACGGTACGGTAGAACATTGCATCACCATTGCATCACATAATCACTACATTTTTCGTATAAAAATATAAATAAGACTAATATGAGTATGAAGATAGCACTAACAACGCCCTATTATCCACCACACATAGGTGGGATTGAAGTTCATGTGAAGACACTTGCAGAAAAGCTTAAAGGAAAAGGATACGAAGTAGAAGTTATCTCATCGACCGGAAGAGATGGGGAGATTCATCTGAGAAGAATTCCGTCAATTCCAATTCCTTATTCGCCGATCCCAATATTTTTCCCTGATGTAGAAGCTGACGTTTACCATTCGCACATTCCTGCACCATTCTTTGCAAGGAGAATAAAGAATAAGCCGCATATCATTACATATCACAACGAAGTCGTAATTCCAGAAAAAGTCGGAGGGATAAGAATTCCACGCTTCTTCGCAGACCGGATCGAGAAGATGAATGAGAAACTCGTTACGCCGGTTTTAGATAGAGCAGAGATTATAATTGCAACGACAAAAAGCTATGCTGAATCCTCGCCTATGCTCAGAGATTATATGAATAAAGTAGAAATTGTGCCGAATGGCGTTGATCCTGAAAGATTCAATAGTGGTAGCGATGCCGGTAAAAGAGGCGCCATTGTACTTTATGTTGGAAGGCTCGTCGAATATAAAGGTTTGCATATTCTGATCAAAGCTATGAGTGCGGTTCAAGACGTTGTAGAGAGCGTGCTCGTAGTCATTGGAGATGGAGAGGACAGAAAGACTTTTGAGTTTTTAGCAAAACAGCTTGCAGTTAATATAGAATTTAAAGGCAGAGTCGCAGATGACGAGGTCGTTGCGTGGATGAAAAAAGCCAGAGTACTTGTCCTTCCATCGCAATCCATGGAAGCATTCGGTATCGTTCTGCTCGAAGCGATGGCATGTAAAACACCGGTAATAGCTTCAAAACTTCCCGGAGTAATGGAAGTTGCAAGAGAGGGTGGTTTAATATTTGAAGATGAGACGGACCTGGCTGAAAAGCTAATTGAACTGCTGACAAATGAAACGCTTACAACTTCTTTAGGCTTAAAAGGCAGATGTGCAGTCGAAGAAAAATATAGCTGGGATGTTATTGTTCGCGATAGGATTGAAAAGATTTACGATGCTGTTAGAGTTAGAGGATAAGGAAATACAGGAAATAGCACTGAAAATAGTACGCGAGGGACCAATCTGTGACCATTGTCTCGGCAGACAGTTCGCAAAGATATCTACCGGACTGTCCAATGCAAGAAGAGGGGAAATGTCAAGAGCAATCTTGAAGGGAAAAGGTGTAGAGCTCGAAGAGGGCAAATGCTGGGTCTGTAACGGTCTGTTTGAAAAAATAGAAGTATGGGTCTCAAAGGCACTGGAAACGCTTAGAGAATACGAATTCCGGTCGTTCCTGGTGGGCACAAAAGTCGACGGGTTGCTACTGGAGAATGAAGACCTGCTGTGGGAGATTGCCGGTGCTTCTTATGCCGAGCCGTTGAAAGCTGAGTTGAATAGAGAAGTAGGGAAGAGAATCGAGCAAGAGCTTGAAAAAATAGCAGAGTTTAAAACGCCTGACTTAGTTCTTATACTCAATCTGTGGACAGAAGAGGTCGAAGTGCAGGCGAATGCGATCTTCATCTACGGGCAGTATCTGAAGTTCAAACGTGGAATACCACAAACAAAATGGTTCTGCCGATCATGCAGAGGCAGAAGCGGCGGTTGCGAGCTCTGCGGGTACACCGGAAAGATATATCCTGAATCTGTCGAAGAATTGATAAGCAGCTCTCTGCAGGAAGTATTCAAAAGTGAAGATATAGTGCTGCACGGGTGCGGACGAGAAGACATAGATGCTCGCATGCTCGGCTCTGGTCGCCCGTTTGTGGTAGAGATAAAGGCGCCAAGACATAGGTACGTCGATTTACAGATGGCAGAGCAGAAAGTGAATACAGAGAACGCGGGTAAGGTGGCAGTACTCGGTCTTCAGTATGTAAAGAAGGGATTGATAGCGAAGCTAAAATCCGATAATGCCGTTAAAACGTATCAGGGCCGCGTGGTGTTGAAAACAACAGATGTAGTACCAGTACCAGTACCAGTACCAGTACCAGTACCTGTGCATGAAGCAGATGTTAAGATTGCGCTGGAGACGTTATGTAGTACTGTTATCGAACAGCAGACACCAAGACGCGTGGTGCATAGAAGAGCAGATTTAATACGGAAAAGAAAGGTAGTTTCAGCACAATTAGTCTCTTTTACGAGAAATGCGTCCAGGCACCGTGCAGTTGCTGTTATAAAGATAAAATGCGATGCGGGATTGTATATAAAGGAACTCGTATCAGGTGATGGAGGAAGGACAAAGCCGAGTTTGAACGAGTTACTTGGAAGTATGATAGAAGCAGAAATGACTGAACTGGACGTACTGGACGTTGATCTAAATATTCGTGTGGCAGATTTTGCGGTAGAGTTTAGCTAAAGAATCTGTGTTTGTAACTACTCAGGTTCAAAGTTCCGGGGTTCACGGTTCACGATTAGAAAACGATGACCATAAACTCGTATGAAGATAACGCGACCATCTGTGAACCGTGAACCTTGAACCGTGAACCTGACAACTTAAGTAGTTACTTGTGTTTTAAAGAGAAGAACGTTATACCTTACTTTATGGAGAAGAGAAGTTTAACAATAAGTATAAGAAAGGTGAACATTTCATTCACTCCTCTTGAAGTCTATTCACGGGTAAGAGGCCTATTTGACAGGAGTTTTCTGCTCGAATCAGTTGAGGGCAAGGAAAAGATTGCGCGATATTCGTTCATCGGTTTCGACCCGCTATTGGAATTCAAATCCAGAGGGAAGGAAGTGGAGAGAAATGGCGAGTGCTACAGAGTGGAAGACCCGTATGAGGAGATGGCACGTGTCTTTAATTCATTTGAATGTGATAAAGACAGAGAGAGGGATAAAGCAGGAAGAGGGAAATTGCCATTCTCAGGAGGTCTTGTGGGCTTTTTCTCTTATGACATTGTCAGATTCTTTGAGGATCTCCCTTCTTCATTACCAGATACCTTAGGATGTCCAGATGCGCATTTTATCATACCAGCATACCTGCTCTGTTTTGATCACCTCAAGAAGGAAGTGAGCCTTGTATCGTTATCCTACAAGAAGGATAAGGATAAGGATAAGGATAAGGATAAGAATAGTGAAGAGATGGAAGAACTTATTGGTAAAGTAGACGTAGACGGGGAAGTTAAGGTCGATGAATTTTCTATCTCTACCGTTCGTGCGGAGATAGAAAAGGATGAATTTGAAGAAGGAGTGGTAAAAGCAAAGGAGTATATCAGAGAAGGGGATATATTCCAGGTAGTTCTTTCGAGGCGGGTTGAGGCAGACTACCGTGGTGACCCGTTAAGCCTTTACAAGGTTCTTCGGTCGACGAATCCGTCACCATACATGTTCTTTCTGGACTATGGCAACATAGTCGTTGGGTCGTCTCCGGAGATGCTTGTGAGGCTGCGAGACGGAATTCTAACGCTGAGACCGCTTGCGGGAACGAGGAAGAGAGGAAGAACGAGAGAGGAGGATGAATTACTCAAGGTAGAGATGCTGCTCGATGAAAAAGAGCGAGCGGAGCATATAATGCTTGTAGACCTTGGTAGGAACGATATTGGACGTGTTGCCAGGTTAGGGAGCGTGGAAGTAACAGAACTGATGGGGATAGAGAAGTATTCTCACGTCCAGCATATTGTCTCAAATATAAGAGCGGAATTAGCAGAAGGAAAAGATGCGTTTGACGTTCTTCGCAGCTCTTTCCCAGCAGGTACGGTAACGGGAGCGCCGAAGATACGCGCGATGGAGATAATAGAAGAGACGGAGAAGAGCAGAAGGGGGATATATGCTGGCGGTGTTGGCTATTTCGACTTCTCCGGCAACCTCGATTTCGCTATCACGATTAGAACAATGTTCACAGCCGGTAAGAAGGCATATTTCCAGGCAGGTGTAGGAATAGTCGCAGATTCGGTTCCGGAGATGGAATTTGCGGAGACCGAGAATAAGTTACGTGCGCTGGTAACTACGTAGACACGAGAAAAATAGAATGAAAGTGCTTGTGATAGATAACTACGATTCCTTCGTCTATAATCTCGTACAATACGTTGGAGAGCGTGGCGTGGAGGTAGTAGTTAAGAGGAATGATGTGGGGATGGCAGAACTCCGGAAGGTCGAAGCAGACAGGATCATCATCTCTCCAGGACCCGGAATACCGGAGAACGCGGGCGTCTCGGAAGAGCTGATAAAGGAGTTTAGTCATAGTTATAGTTATAGCCATGGCGATGGCTGTCCGATACTTGGGGTTTGCTTAGGGCATCAGGCAATAGGGCATGCTTTCGGTGCTAAGATAGGGTACGCGAAGAGACTAATGCACGGTAAAGTCTCACAGATACATCACGATTCTCTTGGTCTGTTAAAGCGATTAAGGAACCCGTTTCATGCAACACGGTATCATTCACTTGTGGTCTGTGAAGATGATCTCCCTTCGTGCTTGCAAATCACTGCGAGGGCAGAAGATGGCGAAATAATGGGAATACGGCATAGAACGCTGCCAGTTGAGGGTGTTCAGTTTCATCCTGAGTCGATATTGACAAGAGAAGGGAAGAAGATAATAGAAAACTTCATTGAATGCTACAGGTAAAGCTACAGGTAAAAGAAGAAGGTGGTATGAAAGAACCATTCTCCCCCTTCATCTTGAGGATTCCGCCGGAAAAACTCACGAGTCAGGCTTTTTGGGACTACAGTAAACTCGCAAATAGGGACCAGAAGATAAGGGTGCATGCTTTCTGATGTTCAACTCTCCGTTATCAAGTTGTTGCAAGAACGGTTTCGTATGCGATGGGTACAGGAGTACAGATGTTGCCCGCGATATGACCGGCTGCGATTAATCATACATATGCAACCAACTGATCGTGCAACTTAACCAACCATAGCCAGCGTATCCTGCTTGCAATACACCATAAGCTGCGTCTTTAACGTTTCCGCGTCGTCAACCTCGTATTTACCAAACGCCATCAACGCAAAAATCGAGATCGCGGTAAAGCCATCCCAATATCCAGCCCGTCATACGACATTTCTGGCACTAATACCGGTAAAGTTCGCTTTATTGACGTGCGACCATGAAAACCAGGATGGTAAAAGTTCTTTTTGATGATCGCTTCGAGGTCAACTAAACGCCCGATCAAGAGGTTCAAATCTGCTGCGAGGTCGGGATATAACCGTGCAAGACCGTTTATAATAGTCTTTTCAAACGAGGTATAAACGACGATGCTGCCTGCACCTTTGAGATCGGAGATTAACCGTTCAGCAAGCTCTAGCCGGCAATCTCTGCTCGGGTCTGCCAGATATTCCGAATGCGCGGTTACATGACCCGGTTCCGAGCACTTGTGTATAGAATATTGAGTAGGAAGCTGAGCATAAGGTGCGAGATTGGGATACAGCGGTATCGCGGTCATAACAGTCTCGAAGTCCAGATAAAATGTAGGCCAGGACACGGCTTCTAAATCGGGTTTGAGTCGTGCTTCGATTTGGGGTTTATTTGATTGCACGCACACTTTTACTCTGTTCTGCTTGCCGGTTAACGAGAACCCGGACGGGATCTCCTCGATGCACACGATGCCTGAGTCTGTTAATGTCTCGAATCTTGTCTGGTTCAGTCGTGGCAGGTCAAATATATGATTGTCAATGCCCTGCCCTGTGCAGTCTTTGAAAAGGTCACAGCCACGACATTCAAATCGTAGTTCGGGTTCCGGTTTTTTGGGTGTTCGGGTTAGTTCTTCGAGTTCGATACAAACGGGTTTGAAGTCCACAATTCGGGCTTTTACTTCTATCAGGTGCCATCTTCCATCTTGTTTTCGTGTTAAAATATCGGCTCTTGTGGCAATGTTTTCGGTGAGGAAGGCAGGCTCGAAGAGTGTTTGTGTGTTTGGATGGATCATCAAATTTTGTATCGCTGCTATGGCGGAGTTGAAATTGTGGGTGGCGATCAGGTGTCCGGTAGGGTAGAGTGCTCTTGCTCTTCTTCCTATTTCGAGTCCTTGTTCTATTTGGAATCGGGCAGCTGCAGTTATAGGGTTGGGGATTTGGTCTTGACACATTAACCAGCCTAATGTAGGGCAGGTTAGGGCTGTTAGGAATATGCGTCTTGTTATGGGTCGCATGGTTGGTTTTTCTTATTACCTGACTTTCGGCTATTTAGATTATATCAACGGATTAAATTAGACCACTCCAAAATTATACCTGCCTCCCCTTATATCTTTTATCCCCATACGATTAATGACATTAAGTGCCAATTCCAACTTCCGCATAATATATTTATTCCTGTTTTGGATTTCTCTCTATAAATACATTTCGTTGACCGCCTTCAACTCTCACCCTACCACGAAGCTCAAATATCGTCTCAAAAAGCCGCTCTAAAGTCATCTTCTCACCCACAAAGCATTCATCCAGCAGATAAGCGCAGATATTCGCTTTGCTTCTGACTCTGCCGTTCGCGGTGACCAGAGGTGGTGAAAAGAGGGCAAGCGTGTATCGCACAATGGATTCCCTTGAAAGATTGAATATCCCCATTGAGGCAAACCTTTTGTCGCATACTTTCTCTTCTAATGGCTTGAATCTCGATTCTCTCACCTGAGGCAAGTTATTATA
>JACGMN010000025.1 GCA_014061035.1 Candidatus Methanophagales archaeon
GGGTGCAAGAATAAAATGGAAGAAGGACTGCGCGTAACGTTAATTGGCACTAAATTAGTAAAGGAAGGCGAAGAGTTCATCTTTTTGGGGGCATCAGATAACTGTAACGATTGTAAGTTGAAAAATACGTGTACGAACCTTGAGGTTAACAGGCGGTACAGGATAGAGAAAGTAAGAGATGGAATGAGACATGATTGCCCGATTCACGAGGATGGTGTCTGTGTGGTAGAAGTAAGAGAAGCGCCTATAACGGCTGCGATAGAAGCTGCTTACGCATTCAAAAACTCTAAGATTGTCTTTAATCCTATAGATTGCGAAGAAACGAATTGTGAGTTATTTGAGTCGTGTCAGCCCGCAGGTCTAAGAGCTGGTGATAGATGCACCATCTTAGAAGTAATTGGGAATGCCCCGGCAGAATGTAAAAAGAGGCGTGAGTTAAAGCTGGTCTGCATATATAAGGAAGGCGAGAAAGAATAAATTTTATAATCGGACGCAGATGAACGCAGATACTCAGGATTTTAAATATACGAAATTGACGGATGCGATTATTAGAATCTTCTATCGAGTTTATCTGCGTAAATCTGCGTCCTAAATTAGGTAGAAGTTATACTTTATATACTACAAGTAGAAAATCCGGAAATGATGGATGGATAACAAATATCAAAAAGGAGTGTCCAGAAACGTAATTCTATTAGGTCTGGTCAGCTTCCTGAATGATTTAAGCAGCGAAATGATAATCCCGATTTTACCGATGTTCATTATGGCTTTAGGCGGTACAGGGTTTATTGTTGGGCTAATTGGTGGATTACAGACCAGTATATCAAGTATTTTGAAGGTTCTTTTTGGATACTGGTCTGACAGAATAGGAAGGCGGAAAATATTTGTCTCTTACGGCTATCTGACTTCTGCAAGCTTCAAGTTGTTACTCTCCTTCTCCACACTATGGCAGCATATATTGGTACTCACCAGTTTCGAACGCATTGGGAAAGGCATGAGAACAGCACCAAGGGATGCAATTATCGCGGATTCCATGCCGGTAGCGAGAGGCAAGGGATTTGGCATTCACCGGGCATTTGATACTGTAGGCGCAATCTCAGGCGGTATAGCTGCTTTTATTTTCCTCTATGTCTTCGGTCTCTGTTTCAGTTCCATCATTTTTATCGCAGCGATCGTCGCTTTTTTCGGTTTAATTCCACTCTATCGTGTGAAGGAGAAGAGAAGAGAACCGCAGGAGATAGGATTACGGATACGCCTGCGAGAACTACCCAAATCATTTAACTCGTTCATGATAGTGGCTACTATCTTCGCATTCAGCAATTTCACCTACATGTTCTTCATCTTAAAAGCAATGGAGGTCTTCACGCCTATAATGCCTGTAAAAGAGTCGACCGCTATCGTTGTACTTTTATATGTTCTCTCCAATTTTTTTTACGCTGTGCTTGCCATTCCTTTTGGCACGCTCTCAGACAGAATAGGAATAAGGAAAGTGCTTATTTTTGGCTACCTCCTGTTTTCAGTTGTCTGTATCGGATTCGCATTCGCTGATTCCCTCACCGCTTTTCTAATTTTATTCCCGCTTTATGGGATTGTGTACGCAATGGTAGATGGTAACCAGAGGGCTTTTGTTTCTGATATGTCCACGGGAAATTCAAGAGCAACTGCTCTTGGCACTTTTCATACCTTGATAGGCATAATTGCGTTACTATCAAGTCTAATCGCGGGATATTTATGGACTATAACGCCCGCGTTCCCCTTCCTCTTTGCCAGTTTGCTCAGCATAATAGCGGTTATCTTGTTTGCTGTCCTCAGTTTCAGAGATTGAAATCTGATATATTCAAAACTTATACTTATCGAAGAAACATACAGGAATATACACACAATGAGAAGCTATAAAATTGCTGTTATGCGTGGCGATGGGATAGGGCACGAGATAATAGAAGAAGGGTTGAAGGTCCTTGATGCTGCTGCGGATCGTGAGAATTTCGGACTGGAATGGGTTGAGTATCCACATGGTGCTGAGCATTACCTGAAGACCGGTGAGTTACTTGATGAAGACGTATTAAAAG
>JACGMN010000035.1 GCA_014061035.1 Candidatus Methanophagales archaeon
ATCTACATCCTCAGGTATAGCAAGAGCAGATACGATCTTCTCCTTCTCTTCTATCGCAGCGCTCAGCCCGTGAAGATTGACCAGTGGCTTGCCTTTTGCATGCCTGCTCGTCGGAAGGATCTCGTAGATCTTCACCTGATATGCCTTGCCATACTCAGTAAACAGAAGCATACGTTCACGTGTGGATGCGCGAATGAATTGAACGACACAATCGGCTTCTTTCTTATCTATCACGGTTATCCCTTTTCCGCCTCTCTGCTGTTGTTTAAAAATATCTGCGGATAACCGTTTCACATAATCCCGTTCCGTCAAGAATAGTATTACTTCCTCGTCTTCTATGAGATCGCGCTCGCTGAGCATCACCTTCTCTTCTATATCGGTCCTTCTCGCATCACCATACTTTTCTTTCAGCTCTATCAGTTCTTCTTTTATGATACCAAATATCCGCGCCTCGCTACCCAGTACCTCTCTTAACCACAATATTTTAGTCTCAAGCTCTCCCAGTTCGGTCTCTATCTTGTCGCGTTCAAGTGTGCTCAATCGCGAGAGACGCATCTCCAGTATCTCTTTTACCTGCTCCTCAGTCAGCGCGAATTCCGCAATCAGCTCGGTTTTAGCTGTCTTGCTATCGCGTGATGCTTTTATCAGCCTTATCACATCATCTATACGCGTGATTGCAATGATCAAGCCTTCCAATATATGTTTCCGCTTCTCTGCACGCCGCAATTCAAATTGCAGCCTTTTAATTGTTACTTCTTTCCTGTGCTTCACGTAGCATTCGATCAGCTCCTTAATCGTCAATACGCGTGGTTCGCCATCGACAAGCGCAAGATTAATCACCCCGAAAGTCGTCTCCAATTGCGTCTTTTTATAAAGCCTGTTTAAAATGATGGACGCATTAACTCCAGTTTTCAAGGATATGACAATCCGAATACCGTTGCGGTCTGATTCGTCTCGTAAACCAGTAATACTGTCTACCTTGTATCTCTTAACGAACTCTGCTATCTCTACTATCAGTTTGCTTTTGTTTACCTGGTAGGGTATCTCAGTAATGATAATCTGCTCTTTTTTGGCTGTTTGCTCTATATCTGCCCTTGCTCGTATCTTTATGCTGCCTCTACCGGTCTCATACGCCTGTTTTATCCCTTCGTAGCCAGAAATTATACCGCCGGTAGGGAAATCAGGAGCTTTTATTATCTGCATCAGCTCCGCAATACTCACTTCTGGTTCGTCTATCACTCTTATTATTCCATCTACCACTTCTGCCAGATTATGCGGCGGCATGTTCGTAGCCATACCGACTGCAATACCGGAAGAACCATTTATCAATAAGTTAGGGAACTTTGCTGGCAAGACAACCGGCTCTTTCAACGAGTTATCGAAATTAGGGCTCCAATCGACAGTATCCTTATCAAGATCAATCAACATCTCATCCGCTATTTTTGACATCCTCGCTTCAGTATATCGCATTGCCGCAGCAGAATCGCCGTCTACACTACCGAAATTACCTTGACCATCTATCAACATGTACCGGTAAGAGAAATCCTGTGCCATCCGCACCATTGTATCATAGACTGCAACGTCACCGTGAGGGTGGTATTTACCGAGGACGTCCCCTACTATCCTCGCAGATTTCTTATGTGGTCTATTATACGTAACACCGAGTTCATGCATCCCGTATAATATACGTCGATGGACAGGTTTTAGCCCATCGCGGACGTCAGGAAGAGCTCTTCCAACTATAACGCTCATTGCGTAGTCTATGTATGAGCTCTTCATCTCGTCCTCAACGCTGACTTCTATAACGCGCTCACGCTCACGTTCATGCCCAAGCTCATACGTGCCGTCGATTTGCTCCTCGCTTACCTCTCGCTCATTTTCCACCATAGCAATACAATAGCCACATACTCTCAGAATTCAAATTTATGTATATAAAGGGTTCACGGTTCACGGTTCAGGGTTCGCGGTTGTTCGTCTTATCTTCATACTGCTGGCTTATGTTCTTCGTTTTCTAACCGTGAACCGTGAACCCCAGAACCTTGAACCTGAATAGTTACATGTATTGCAGCTAAAACAGCCCTATTATCCCGGTTCCAATGAACTGTATTGCAATTGCCGCAACTATTATCCCTACTACACGGCTTAATACCTCACTGCCCACCTTTCCCATCAGGCGGTACAGCCTATCGGATTGCCCTAATACCAGCCATGATGCGATGATAGCGGAGAAGATAGCAAAAAGAACGACAGCAACCCCATAGGATTTTATTATCACCATGACGGCAGTTATAGCACCGGGACCTGCGAGTAGAGGAATTCCTAATGGGACTGCTCCTACACCTACACCTGTATCTACTCCTGCTCCTGCACTGGCATTAGCTCCCGCTCCCCTACCTATCGCATATTTGTGCTCGCCTCTCAGAAGATCAAATGATATGAGCAAAAGTAGGATGCCTCCTGCGATCATAAAGCTATCGATAGTTATGCCTAAGACATCCAGAATAATTTTGCCGAGTAGTGCAAATAGAAGAAGGAGGGCGGTAGCAACAATAACTGCATATTTAAGTTCCTTCTTCCGCTCCTCTTTTGTCATGCCTTTCGTTAACGCTATAAATATCGGAATATTGCCCGGCGAGTCCATTACTACAAAAAGAATGATAAATGCCCTCACCAGTAACAATCCCAGATCAGAATTTAAATCCGCAATAACCATAATATCTTTAATTAATGATACACGAAGATGTAAAAAGGTATACAAGTGAGTATATGAGTGTGTGAGTCTTGATGGCGCGAGATGAGGTATGGACCGAGAAATATCGACCGAGAAAGCTGAGTGAGGTCACAGGACAGGACATTATAATAAAGAATCTTCAATCGTATGTCAGAGCAAGAAATTTACCGCATCTTGTCTTTTCCGGCCCTGCCGGTGTAGGCAAAACCGCCGCCGCGGTCGCTATGGTTCGTGAATTCTACGGTGATAGATGGTCTGAGAACTTTACTGAGCTTAACGCAAGTGATGAGCGCGGCATAGATGTTGTCCGCAATAAGATAAAGAACTTCACACGAACCATGCCGGTTGGGGACGCATCCTTCAAAATCATCTTCCTTGACGAAGCAGATGCTTTGACCGATGCCGCACAGACAGCACTGAGAAGAACGATGGAGCGATATTCAGGCACGTGCAGATTCATTCTCAGTTGCAATTACTCTTCGCGGATAATCGAGCCTATACAGTCCAGATGTTCTGTCTTCCGGTTCAAATCGCTCTCTTACGATGCAATCGCAGCTCGTATAAAATATATTGCAGATAAGGAAGGGTTGAAAGTCTCAGGAGAGGTCATTCGTGCTATAAACTACGTCTCGATGGGAGATATGCGAAGAGCAGTAAATGCATTACAAAGTGCGGCAGTGCTCAAGAGCGAGATAAAACCCGCGATGATATACGAGATAACAGCAACTGCGCACCCGGAAGAGATACAGAAGATAGTTACTGTGGCGATGGTTGGTAAATTCTTTGACGCACTCAATGCCCTGGATGAGTTGAGAGATAAAGGAATTTCAGGCGATGAAATATTAGCGCAGATGCACCGGATCGTGATAGACCTGGATATACCCGCTCGTAAGAAGGTAGAATTGCTGGACCGGATTGGAGAAGCAGACTATAGAATTACTGAGGGCGCCGACGAGCGAATACAGTTAGACGCGATGATAGCTGCTTTTTGTCTCATGGCAGATAAAGATAACGAAGATATCAAACGAGGAATCTGAGTTCTGACTTCTGTTCTCTGGCTTCTATTTCCCGTTCAGGCAAAGACTGCTCCCTCCAATTTACCTATCCTCCGTACCGTATCGTCGATTACCTCATGTCGTGTCTTCAACGCGATAATCTCTGTCTTTACATTTCCAAGCTCCCGGGTATACTCCTCAAGTCTTATTGAAAGTGTGTCTATCCTCATTGAAAGAGTATCCATCCTTGCAGTTAATTCCGCTCTGAGAGAATCTATTCGAGAATCTATCCTGTTGTTCGTATCGTCTATTCTTGCAGTTAAATCCGCTCTGAGAGACTCTATCCTATTGTTCGTATCATCCTGCTTAAGATTCAATGCCCGCATATCGCTTTCAAGATTGCCGAGCCTTGTGTCCATCCCGTCCATCCTCTTGCTCATCGACTCAATAGCAAGCTGGAATCCTTGTAGCTGTCCCCTAACCTCTGCCCTGGACTCCCTGAACTCTTCTTTAAGCTCGTGTATTATCAGATCTTTCAGAGCTTCTGCCATCTTCTGGACTTCCATATTCCTTATTCACCTTTTATTGTTCTTGTGGTATATAAAGTCTAAATTAAATTGAGAATCAGGGTCGGTGATAAGAATGGGAATTAATACAAATGGGAATTAATACATTTGGAGTCCAATTACCAAGACGAATTGTTCTTGGTGACCGGGCAGAAGAGGAGATAGGTGCAGAAGCGAAAGGATTGGGAGCAAAGAGAGCGTTCGTCGTGACCGATGAAACAATGGTAAAAATTGGTCTGCTCGAGAAAGTTGAAAGACCTTTGAAGGAGGTAGTAGAGATGGAGATCTACGATAAAGTTGAATCAGAACCGACTTTAGATGCGGCAGAAAAAATTGCGGTCGTTGCAAGAGCAGCGAAATGCGATATTGTTATTGGTCTTGGTGGCGGGAGCGTGATGGATATGGCGAAACTTGCCGCTGCTGCAGTAACGAATCCATTACAGCCGGTAAGCGCTTTCCTGGGTGCAAATAAGGTTACTAATCCGGGCGTCTCGAATATTTTAATCCCCACAACTGCCGGGACAGGTGCAGAAGCCACGCCATACGCACTCATCATCGTAGAAGGGAAGAAAAAGGCAATAGCCAGTCCTTATAACCTTGCAGACGTTGTCCTAATCTCGCCGTCATTCACCGTCTCCATGCCGGCAGAGCTAACCGCGTCCACAGGTATGGACGCACTGGCACATGCAATCGAAGCGTTTTTATCACTTGCTGCAAACCCGCTGACCGATTCGTTTGCATTAGAGGCGATAAGGAAGATTGCAGATAATTTAGAGACCGCCTTTTTACACTGCGACGATCGCGATGTACGTTTAAACATGTCGATAGCAGCGATGCTGGGTGGTATGGCATTCGGAAATGCGGGTGTTATAGCAGGTCACGCAGCAGCTCATACATTTGGAGCACGGTATAAAATCCCTCATAGCATTGCTACCTCACTTGCCTTGCCGTATATAATGGAGTATAATGTGCAAGAACCTGCAGTTAAGACACGGTTAGCAATGGTGGCACGAGAGATGGGTGAGGATATAGCGGGATTGACGGAAGAAGAAGCGGCTTCTAAAGCTATTCTTCGAGTCAAGAAGCTGCTCGAAGTGCTGAAATTACCGGGACGGCTTGCTGATCTGGATGTACCCGAGAAGGACTTGTCTGATCTGGCTGCAGCTATGGTTAAGGAGAAGGGGTATTTAATACGAAACCCTCGTAAAATCGAGCATAGCGATGCTTTAACAATCCTCAGGAGAATGTGGACTGGTTAAAAAGAATTCTTTCTCCTCGATTAACTTCTTCAATTTTTCCGTAAGCTGATTCGCCTTCTTCCTATTTGACTGTCGCAATGTTATAGGTATAGAGATCGAGACAGGGCGCGCGATAGAGATAGGATCAGACGCCTCAGATATCTCGATCTCGATCTTACCGCAATTACCGGTGAACGCATCAGCGGGGCATAGAGGTACACAGGTGCAGCAATTGAAACATCTGTCCTCATCAATTCCTCTTAAACTGGAGAACGCCTTCGTAGGACAGTATCTCTCAACATTGCAGACTTCGTGATGAGTGCATTTCTCAGCATCAAAATATATCTCGCGATCGGTCTCATGCCAGACTTTAGCATAATTGCTCGTTGTAAATGGTACTCTCTTAGAAACATCCGCGATCGGCATCTTCACGTCTCCATCTAAAATTTTAAGGCCTGCGAGGATACCTTCATCAATCACGGGTATAGGAACCGCTATAGAAGTTATACATTCAGGACCTTTAGAAGTAATAAAACCGCCCATGAACTCGCCATCCATCTCGTACATATCAGCAAATACAGATAAATTCGGTTTTTCCGTGCTGCTTCTTGTCCCTTCCCCCATTACATATCCTATCGCGCCGTTGACTAATATCCGGGTTCCAACACCAATTGTTCGCAACTGTGGATCATTCTCCAGGGGATTGATCGCTCCACAACCACTCACTGAGACTTCTTTATAAGGCCCTTTTAATTTTGTTACTGAGAAGATAGTTTCTATTTCGCCTTCTTTTGTATTAACAAAACCCATATAATTTTTAAATGTGCTACGAGTGGTAATTATACGCGCAAATTCAATATCATCCTTTCTTACACTTCTTTCAATTATTCTATTATCATTTGTTTTTACTCGAACTTCTATCTCTTTACCTTCTACTATCTCACGGAATAGATTCCCGCCTCCGTATTCCCTGTTAGTCGCAGCATGTGTGGTTCCATAGACGATTACATCTACAATACCCAATCTTTCATTTGGACATGGGCCCGGGTAGGCTGGGACACCGTTTAACCAAACCCACTCCGCTCTCTCAAACTCATCCCGTTCTGCTACTGGTATGGATAAAATGGCTGCCGTACCAGACATTATAGCGCATGTTGCGGTTGTCACGACGTCTACACTCTCAGATGTAACAGTTTCTCCATCTCTTATCATCTGCTTAAATTCTTCAGCGGTAAGGACAACGGCTTCTCTTCTGCTTATCTTCTCATTTATCTCTTCTAAGCTCTTCATCTCAACTAACAACTAACTAAACGCCGATTATTATATCCTCCAATCGCACATAGACCCCGTCCTTCGTCTTGATTATGAAATTCACCAGACCGGTATGTCCAAGGTTCATCATACAGTATCCGGGCAAGAATCGCTGTCGATGCCCAAATACCGGCTCTCTCTTCGCTACTTTTGCTACCCCCTCGAAACCGACCACGTTGTAGGGTCCGATCTCCTTAAAATCCTTATCTCTCGAATATTGCGGTCCAACTATCCAGACTGTTATGACAGCAAATTTATCTGCATCTATCACCTCCATCACGTGCTCCACCGGACATCCCTGGCCCATCGGTCTTCCAACGATGATGTCCCCTTTTTTAATATCCAACTCTCCCATGAGCATCGGATTGAATGGCAATATCATCTCCCTGCAGGACTTCTCATCCTGGAATGGAATCAGGATAAAATCATAATCATTTCCGATGATATCTTTCGTAGCATACTCCACGCACTGGCGCTGTATTTCTATTCTTTCCGGTTCATGATCGTCATCTAAATAGATGCACCTGTTAAGCAGACCGACATCCTTTTCTGCCTCTTCTGCAAATAGATCGCAGGATTCAAAGCCGCATATTCCACAGTTCTTAGCCTCATTCTGTAACCTTTTCAGGATTTCATCCCTCTTCATCTTCATCATTCACCACGATAGAATAAATCACCATCCAACGCTCTCAATATTCCAAAGTGCTTCTCCCATCCGATCTCTTTCTTACCAATGCATATCGTGCAAACCCCGAGCGGTGGCACACCTTTCAATCTAAGCTCCCCTTCAATTTCCGGGCATTTTCCTATACTTCTCACGAGAGGGTCGATGCCGATTCCATGGAGTGCATTTGCCTCAAGGACGCGTACATTTGGTGCAACTTCGTTTATTCCCGCTCTAAATACCTCTCTCTCCGCCTGCGAGACGAGGTCTATCTTTGTTACGACCGCAGTATCTGCAAGTGAGAGTATCGGTCCAAGCTTTAATGGCAACTGCATGCCGCTTGTAACCTCCAGGACGACAACACCAAGTCCACCCTCTATGTAGGGTGCGCACCTCAGGCAGAGCCCGGCAGATTCAACCAAAAAAACGTTCGCACCCGTGCTTTCAGCCCAGTCTATAGCATCGCCGAGAATCAGCACATTTACATGATCCGGGCATAAATCCC
>JACGMN010000067.1 GCA_014061035.1 Candidatus Methanophagales archaeon
TATTTCCCCCTCCCAAGTATAATATGACATAACGTCCCGAAGCCACCGCCGACAGTATCTGTCATTCCGTACTCGGGAACAGGAGCAATTTGATTGCCTCTCGGCGCTTCGCCGCGCATCTGCTTGACGACCGAGTAGACCTGCGATGCTCCCGTTGCACCTATCGGATGACCCTTACCAATCAACCCGCCGGACATATTTACCGGCAGTTCCCCGTCTAATTCCGTCCGCCCCTCAGCGGTTGCCTCTGCTGCTTCTCCCCAATCAAAGAACCCCATGCATTCCAGTGCGATCAATTCCGCAATCGTAAAGCAGTCGTGCACTTCTACTATATCAATATCTTTAGGACTGAGCCGCGCGCGTTTAAATGCTGCTCGGGCAGAACTTATCCGTGAGACCGGCTTCGACAAGTCTAACTCTTCTACCTTTGATAATGGACCACCGGAACTCTGGCCGGTTCCTAATATGTAAACGGGATCATCAGTATATCTCCGGGCATCTTCTGCGGCGCAGAGCACGATCGCTGATGCTCCATCTGAGAATGGACAGCAGTCCAGAAGCGTCAATGGATCAGCGACCATTTTTGAATTAAGTACATCTTCTACCTCCAAATCGCCGAGCTTCTTATAGAAATGCGCTAAAGGATTTAAAGCGCCGTGCCGGTGGTTCTTTACCGAGACATACGCCATCTTCTCTCTGAGTCTCTCGAGTGGTATCCCATAATTCCTCGAATAGCACCTTGCAGCCATTGCAAATATCCCCGGGAATGTGAGCCCAGCCGGAAATTCTGTCGGCGTATGGCAAGCCATTGAAAAGACCCGCGTTGCAAAGTCTGTCTCCATCGCCAATGTCCTTTCTACCCCTCCAGCAAGTGCAATATCGTATTCGCCAGCGCTGACCCATAACGCAGCATCTCGTATCGCAACCGATGCGGATGCGCATGCGCCTTCACAGCCAGTTGTAGGTATAGGTCCCAGATTGAGATCCGCGGCTGAAAAGACAGCAGGAATTATCTGCCCCTCTTCAAAGCCCGGAAGCGCAGCACCCTGAAACAACGCTTCTATATCTTTCAATTCCACACCTGCATCATCAATTGCTTGTAGCGTAGCATCCGAAAATAACTCGATCGATGTCTTCGTAGCTCGACCAAACTTCGTATGCCCGATCCCTATTATTGCGACATCTCTCATTTGATTGTATCGTATTGTATTATTAATTAAAGACGATTAATTTCATTGATATAATTTCATTGATAAATATATGCAAAAATATTATAATCATGTTATAATCATGAGTACAAAATTTGTCGATCGCGAAGACGAGCTAAAATTTCTGGAAAGGAAGTACGAGGATAAGAGTGCTCAACTTATAATTATATATGGCAGGCGTCGAGTTGGGAAAACGGAACTGATGAAGAAATTTTTCCGGGGGAAGATACAAAGGAGATTTTATTTGCTGAATGCAAATGGCAGAATAAGAAGGTTGGCACTAAGGTCTATGATGAATTAAAAGAAAAATCAGGACTCGTTAACTGGAACAATGAAGAGAGAAAAGAGTACTTCGCACTTTTTTCGAAGGCGGGGTTCACATCGGGACTAAACAATGCGAAAGTCCTTCTTTTCGACCTGAAGGATATTGACAATGCACCAGATGAGATTCATATCAATTAAAACAATCTATGAGCTCAGAAACAGAAACAGAGAGTTTGCCTTGTGTAAAAGCGGCGAAGAGAAGCGGCGAAGAGATTCTGCAAAGGTTAAAAGAGCGCAAACTGCTGCGAAGATACGCTAAAATAACCTCTGATGACAAATTCATTTATTTACCGCTTGTACGCGTCTTGACTGCTGCTGAACTGGCTGAAATAGGAGATATTGAACTTTTAACACGAAAAATCGTGCTATTAAAACCAAGAAAGAGCGTGAAAGAGATTCTCGGGTTTAAACCCTCATATTCTTATGAAATTATAGGCGATATTGCAGTCCTGACAGGTGCTGACAGAGAAGCAGAGGCTGCAGCAGTAACCGAGCGGAGCGAAGAGTCCGAGCTCGCAGCCATGGCGCAGGCGATTATGGACTGTCATAAAAACATCAAAGTGGTTACGAGACAGACTTCACCGGTGAAAGGCGAGTTCAGAAGACGGACGATGGCTGTAATCGCCGGTACTGAGCGTACAGAGACGCTGCACACAGAAAACAGGTGCAGATACAAGCTCGATCTGGAGAAAGTTTATTTCAATCCGCGTTTGGCTGGAGAACGAAACCGCGTGGCGTTGCAAGTTACTCGTAGCAGAGTTGATGAGGAGATAATAGACATGTTCGCGGGTGTCGGCTCGTTCGCGATACAAGTTGCGAAACGCAACCCGCAGAGCCACGTCACGGCGATTGAGATCAATCCAGATGCAATACGGTATTTAAAGGAGAATATGAAACTGAATGGTCTACGAAACATCGCAGTGGTTGAAGGGGACGTGCGAAGGGTCTATACGCGATTCATAGGGACTGCGGACAGGTTAATCATGAATCTCCCGAAGAGCGCGTATCTGTTCATGCGTGAAGCCTTGAGCATGCTCAATCCTGAAGGTGGAATAGTCCATTTCTATGATATAGAATCGTCTTATTCTGACACTGGTGCTGATGTCGGTGCCGGTGCAGATATGCCGCAGCAACCGCCCCGCGAAGATGAAGATAGGAAGAAGAAATCGCCTGAACGAGCAGTAAGATTGGCGAAAGAGAAATTGATAGCGAGGATGCAAGAATTGAGTGAGGAGTACAGCTTCCATTCAATAGAGATACTGGATGCAAGGAAAGTGATAGCTTATGCCCCTTATACATATATAATTGGGATCGACGCAGTGATTAGTCCATGATTTAAAGAATGCACAGTTTTAAGGGCATCGACAAAAGGATTGAGGTTCTGAAGAACAATGCAAGGGCATTCAAAAAGTATTCCAGAGATTTAACAGCAAGCGCGCAAAATCGGGAATTGTAAACTACACAGCCAAAGGAGAGTGTAATCGTAACTACTCAGGTTCAAAGTTCCGGGGTTCACGGTTCACGGTTAGAAAACGATGACCATAAACTCGTATGAAGATAACGCGACCATCTGTGAAGAGTCAACCCCTGGGCGTGCGGCGGGGCGCCAAGCCTGACAACCTGGGTACCACGTGCTGCTGTTCGTGGATTCATCAACTATCTCAAGAAATATGAAGAGCGCAAGCTTGACAACCGTGAACC
>JACGMN010000095.1 GCA_014061035.1 Candidatus Methanophagales archaeon
GAGCAGCATTTGGACTGCTCACTATCACCACGTCCGGGCCCCAATCCAGTAATAGAGCGGTATCTAATGCGCATTCGGGCGACATTTTCGCGCCTGTTCCCAATGCCCTAACGTCAATATCCTCTCTCTCCGCTCGCTCGTCCAGCAACAAACTCGCTATTATTGAAGTCCCAATATTCCCTAATTTCATAAAGCCTACTTTTACTACGTCCATCTATAATCACATTATTTTATACTTATGTAGTTATATCATATAATAGTATAGTATAGTATTGTTATGGTCTATTTTCATCGATTGAGTTAATGCGTGAAATATGCCACTACCTCTGTTCCTGTTTCTTTTTCCACCACAGAATCAACTCTGACGAAGCCGTATCGTTCGAACTGAACGACATTCCGCAGTTCTGTGGCGATCAACGGTTCGCCTATACCCCTATCTATTCCATCATGCCTCTTTACCATGACTTTTATCCCGTCTGCCGGCGCCCACTGGATGAATGGCATCTGTATCTGTCTATCTGTCGGTGCTGGCCCCTTATCTTTAGCTACTGCTTCATCTACAACCTCTGCTACCAGTGGCTCAGTGCTCTTAACTTCAACAGTGCAGAGATATTTCAGCCTTAATCTTTGCCCTGCCCTCACTTTAACAGCGTCATCACCACTGATCAGGATAGTATTGCTATTGCCAGTTTTTATCTCACGGTACTCCTTCTCCTTGCGTGATGGATGCTTCAGTGCCTTTGCGACAGAAGGTATACTACCACCCCCGCTTGGCAATACCAATCTCATCTCTGCGGGATTGCGTACAAAAAAGTATCGTAGAGCCTTCGCATCGACCATCTTCCTGTTCTCTGCGTACAAATTCTTCATGCTCACTGCGATGTCGGTCTGCGTGACTCCGGTAGAGATAAAGAACTTCCGGATCGCTTCTGGCTGAAACCCTCTTCTGCGTAATGCTTTTAGCGTTGGCAGCCGTGGATCGTCCCATCCTTCGTATTTACCGCTTTCTATCGCTTTTCTGAGCTCAGACGTACTGAATTTACCAAATTCATGCAGTTTTATCTTGCCCCAGACCATTGTTACCGGATACTTCCAGCCGAGATGATCATATAGAAACCGCTGCCTGAGCTCGGATTTCATGATGTCCTTCCCGCGTATTATATGCGTTAAACCGAGCAAGTGGTCTTCTATTCCCGACTCGAAATCGAGTGTTGGCCAGACCAGGTATCTGTCCCCGACCCGCGGATGATCCCGTTTCAGGATTCTGAATGCGACCCAATCACGTAGAGCAGGGTCTGCACTTGCCATATCTGTTTTTATCCGCAGAACCGCTTCTTTCTCTTCGTAAATCCCGCTTAACATCTTCTCCCAGTAATCTATATTCTCCTCGATGCTCACGCTCACCGATCTGTGTGGACAGTCCTGTTTCCTATCTTTATACTGTTTAAACGTCTCCGCGGGGCAGAAGCAGACATAAGCAGCACCTTTCTCTAACAGCTCTTCCGCATACCGGTAATAAAGGTATATCCGCTCAGATGCCACGACTACCTCATCCGGGTCGGCGTTCAGCCAGCTACAATCCTCAAGATACCAGTCATAAGCGTCTAATAAGGGTCGCTTTACTACCGGATCGGTATCATCAAACCTGAGAATGAATTTCCCACCATACATGCGCGCATATTCTGAGTTGATGATTATGCCACTAGCACTGCCGAGTGTTGCAGCACCATTAGGATTAGGTGCGAACCTCATCACAACTTCTTCGCCTTCGGCATGCGCTAATTCTGGCAAACCAGACCCAATTCCGGCATGCTCTGTCTCTTTTTCCTCGTCCTTTGCCCTTACCTTTTCCCTTCGCCCTTCTCTTGATACAGTTGCCAGAGGAGCAATTCTTGCCAGTTCTTCTGCCCGCTCTTCCGCACTCATCAATTCGATCTGCTCTATCTCATCTTTTACGATTAGCGATATTTTTTTAGCGTCTTTTCTTAACTCCGGATTTTCTGCAAGCGCTTTCTTCAGTACGGCGTCCTTCTGCGGCGGTTTACCATATCTCACCGCATTCTCTAACGCATACTTTCTTATCTTTGCCCTATTCCTCATCACGTAGATCCACTATCTCTGATATCTCCGGTCCTGTAGAGATCAATTTCACGGGTACTCGTGTATCATGCTCGACCTTAGCAACGAACTCCTTTACAGTCTTGCTCAGCTCGTCATACTCCTTTGCACCCCGACACGCCGGGTCTAACCTGTCAAGACCGCTCAATGCGATCATTGTCGCTCCATTTATCATCGCCGAGTATGCAGCCATCTTCCCATCCCATTCGCCTATCCGTCTCTTTCGTCCTGTAACAGTACCGTATTCCTCGATATGCAGTTCATTCGCTTTTTCTTCCGTCATTTGCGTATCAAAAGGCCCCTCGCCCACTCGCGTTGGAAACGACTTGAATACGACTATGACATCATCTACACGTGTAGGACCGATCCCGACGTCAAGAGCCATCTGTGATGCGGTAGTATCTTTAGAGGTGACGAACGGATAAGTCCCGTAGAGTAAGGATATCCCAAAACCTTGTGTACCTTCTATCAATACACCTTTTTCACGATCCAGAGCGTCATTTATCTCTTGCGGAACATCACAGAGTAGTTGTAATTCTTCCAGTTCCTTTACATCCTTCGCCTGTCTCGCCTTCCTGAGTACCCGTGCGGCATTCGCGTATCCGCAACCGGTACCGGTAGAGCCAATTTTATCGCTCAAATGCCTGTCCTTCCTGTCCGCTTCTATATGTTCCGCCTCGATTATGCTACATCGACGATCCACGCCGACTCGCCCCTGCAGCTTGAGCGATCTTATTTCTTCACGGAGCACTCCCGGATCAACCAGTACGCCAGCGCCGATATAGAGCCGTGCAGATTCACATACGAACCCGGAAGGAACCATTCTCAATCCATATTTCTTCCCTTCTATTACTATCGTATGACCGGCATTTGGCCCTACACCGCCACGTGCAACTATCTCCGGGCTGTCGTGCTTTGAAAGATATGCTACAATCTTACCTTTACCTTCGTCGCCAAAGAATCCACCGACCAATATTGTTGCTGGCATGTTTAGTTTACTAAAGTATTGTTTAGTTCAGTACAGACAGATCAAATTCCTGAAAAACTTCTTTCACCCGTGCCATCTCTTCTGCTGTAGGTGGCTTAACATCTGGTAATGCATAAGGTTTATCGAGTGCATCCCATTTTTTTATGCCCAGACGGTGATACGGCAATAGCTCTACTAGTTCCAGGTGACTGAAATCAGAAAGAAACATAACCATCTGCCGTATATCTTCTGCACCGTCAGTAATACCTGGAATCACTACATAACGCAGCCAGAAGCATTTTTTAAGCGAATCAAGCAGAGCGATATTTTTTAAGATGAGTGTGTTATCCTTACCAGTCAGTTCCCTGTGCTTCTGGTTATCAATATGTTTAAGCCCGACCAAGAATAGGTCTACCCATTCGCTTACCTCTTCTATCTCCCTGGATGATGCGTAGAGGTTGGTGTCAACCACGGTATGGATCTTCAGTCTCTTGCATTCTTTTAATAGCTCTAAAATGAACTCGAACTGGAAAAAGGGCTCGCCTCCGGATAGCGTAATGCCACCTCCGGAGCGAGAGCGTGTAAAATATGCCCTGGCTCGTTCAACCCTCTTTACCACTTCCGCGACTGAATATTCATTATAGGTGCCTGGCAAAGATTCCCCCATATCTACATTATGACAGAATATACAGCGCATTGGACAGCCGGAGAAAAAGATGACGTACCGAATCCCCGGTCCGTCCAGAGCACTGAAGCTCTCGAAAGAGTGTATCCTGCCTTTCCTATTCCCAGAAGCAGATTCAGGTACTTGCATGGAACGTTCTTGCGATAACCTCCCGCTGTTGTTCCGCAGTGAGTTTAATAAAATTCACTGCGTATCCAGATACACGAATGGTCAACTGCGGATATTTCTCTGGATGTACCATAGCGTCCTCTAAAATATCTCTCTGAAGCACATTCACATTGATGTGATGTGCTTGATGGTCGAAATATCCGTCCAGAAGCCCTACAAGAGTATCTACTTTATTCTCCGGGTCCTTACCTAACGTGGTAGGAACTATCGTGAAGGTGTTAGAGATCCCATCCATGCAATATTCATAAGGAAGTTTTGCCACGGAATTCAAGGAAGCAATGGCTCCGTTGGAATCGCGACCATGCATTGGATTAGCACCTGGTGCGAATGGCTCGCCTGCTTTTCTACCGTCCGGAGTGCTTCCCGTGTACTTACCATAGACAAGATTGCTGGTAATGGTAAGGATCGAGAGTGTATGCCGCGCTCCCCTGTGTGCAGGGTGCTTTCTGAGATTCTCAGTAAATTCCCTTACTATTCCAACTGCGATCTCATCGACACGGTCATCATCGTTGCCATATTTGGGGAAGTCACCTTGCACTTCATAGTCAACGACCAGTCCACGTTCATCGGTCTTAGGTATTACCTTAGCGTAACGAATTGCCGAGAGAGAATCAGCGACTATGGACAAACCCGCCAGTCCAAATGCCATATCTCGTATCATTTCACTATCGTGAAGTGCCATCTGCAACCGTTCGTAGTTGTATTTATCGTGCATAAAGTGTATGATATTCATCGTATTGACGTAGCATTCGGTCAACCACCGCATATAGAACGATAACCGTTCTTTTACCTCGTCATATTCCAGAACCGATCCTTTCAATGGCTCCCTCTCAGGACCCAGCTGTTCACCGCTCACCTCGTCCCTTCCGCCATTGATGGCAAGCAATAATAATTTTGCGAGGTTGCATCTAGCGCCGAAGAGCTGCATCTCCTTTCCGGTCTTCATCGCGGAGACACAGCAAGATATAGAGTAATCATCTCCAAAGAGCGGTCTCATAAGTTCGTCATTCTCGTACTGAATCGAGCTGGTCTTGATAGATAGACCGGCAGCATACCGTCTGAAGTTTTCGGGTAAATCCGGTGACCACAGGATGGTTAAATTAGGTTCGGGCGCCGGTCCTAGATTCTCAAGCGTATGCAAGAGCCGGTAACTTGTCCGTGTAACCTTATGTCTTCCGTCCTCTGCCATTCCTGCTATGACCGTAGTTGCCCATACTGGATCACCGGCAAAGAGCTGGTTGTACTCCTCGGTTCGCAGATGCCTGATCATTCTCAGCTTGATGACAAAATCATCTATCAGAGCCTGAGCACTTTCCTCATCGAGCAAACCTGCTGCTATGTCCCGCTCCAGAAAGATATCAAAGAAAGCATCTACTCCAGGTAAGGACATCGCAGCCCCGTCCTGTTCTTTTATTGAGCCCAGATAGCCGAAATAAGTCCACTGGATAGCCTCCTGTGCGTTCTGTGCAGGCTTCGAGATATCATATCCGTAACTATCAGCCATAACTTTCAACTCTTTCAATGCCAGTATCTGCTCTGCAATCTCTTCACGGAGACGAATGTTCGATTCGGTCATCGTAAAAGGCATCTCGCTCAAGAACTTCTCCTTGTCTTCAATAAGTCGATTAACGCCATATAGTGCCACACGCCGGTAATCGCCGATAATCCTGCCTCTGCCGTAGGCATCCGGAAGTCCAGTGATTAAACCGTGGCTTCTTAGCTTTCTTATTAACGGCGTATATACCTGAAATACCGCCTCGTTGTGGGTCTTCCGATATGTAGTGAAGATTTTCTTCACATCGGGGTTCAACTTGTACCCGTACATCTCAACTGCCTGTTCTACCATGCGAATCCCTCCCTGTGGCTTGATAGTTCTTTTCAAAGGTGCATCGGTCTGTAGCCCAACGATCTTCTCGTGCTCCTTGTCGATATAACCAGGACCAAAAGTAGTTATCGATGACGGAATATCTGAGTCTACGTCTAATACACCACCTTTCTGCATCTCTTCACGAACCAGGTTCTTGACTCTGCTCCATACCTTCTCTGTATCTTCCGCAGCAGAGCGCGTGAGGAAGCTCGCATCTCCATCGTAAGGTCTATAGTTCCTTATAATGAAATCCCTGACATCGATCTCTTTCTCCCAATTTCCACCAATAAATTTCTTGCTGTGTGCTATCTTTTCCATTTCTCAGCTACCAATATATTTTTTAACTTGTGCCTATTTAAATATAATTAGATGTAATTAGATGCTGAATTATTGGCTAAAGCTGTTGTTAGGTTAATGAAGCGCGACATATTTGAGGAATTCATCGAGACTGGAGAACTATCCGCGGATGACCAGGAATTCTGCGACAAGATTGACTGGTATCCGGTAGATGAGCTGCCTTTGAAGGAAGAGTATGTTAAGAAGCTTAAACAAATGTAACTACTCAGGTTCAAAGTTCCGGGGTTATCTCAAGAAATATGAAGAGCGCAAGCTTGACAACCGTGAACCGTGAACCTTGAACCGTGAACCTGGCAACCTGAGTAGTTACGGTAAAGTAAAGTAAAGTAAAGTATAGTAAAGTAAATGGGGTTTAAAAATAGAGAAGATGATACACAAAAGCGAAATTTGCAACATTCTGGAAGATTATGACACTACAGCGATAACAATAGCCACTATCGGGAGTCACACTGCACTACAGATTCTTAAAGGAGCAAGAGATGAGCAACTAAAAAATCTGGTGATCTGTAAAAAGGGTACTGAAGAGGTTTACCGGCAGTTCGCGGTGGCAGATGAACTCTTAGTTGTCGAGAATTACAAAGAAGTCCTGGAGAAAGAGTTTCAGGAAGAACTGATAGAGCGAAACGCGGTCCTTATTCCGCACGGGTCCTTTGTAGAATACCTCTCGCCAGTTAGAATCGAGAACGAACTACGTGTTCCAATCTTCGGGAATAGAACGGTTCTGGAGTGGGAATCCGACCGTACAAAAGAGAGAGAATGGATGGAACACGCAAACCTGCGATATCTTCGAGTATTCAAAACCCCAGCAGATATAGACCGGTTAGTAATAGTGAAATTTCCTGGTGCTAAGGGCGGGAAAAATTACTTCCTTGCAAGTAATCCCGACGAATTTAAGACGAAGATCGGAAGACCGGAATTGAGACTGAAACTTAACGAGAACGATGCGGCAGAATTTACCATCCAGGAATATGTAATAGGAACCAGATTCTATCCGCATTATTTCTACTCACCACTGAAGGATAGGGTAGAACTCCTCAGCATGGACATCCGCTATGAATCCAACATTGATGGAATTGCAAGGGTATCTCATATTCTCCAGGATATCCCTACCCATAGCCAGCCCGAACCTTCATTTGTAGTCACTGGCAATCTTCCTGTTGTGGTAAGAGAATCACTACTACCACGTATCCTGGAAATGGGTCAGAGAATAGTAGAAGCATCAGATCAGCTCTTCAGCCCGGGCTTGATAGGACCTTTCTGCATAGAGACAGTCTGCACCGAGGATCTGGAGTTTATAGCGTTCGAAATCTCAGCCAGAATCGTTGCAGGAACAAATCTCTACATAAATGGTTCTCCTTACTCTCAGTTGCTCTACGATGAGCCGATGAGTACGGGTAGAAGGATCGCAGTCGAGATAAAAGAGGCCATAAAAGCTGATTCGCTTGATAGTATTATATACTGAGCAAAGGATTAGATATATACTTTACATACTATGAAAAAGGTAAAAATCTTGGACACAACGCTTCGTGATGGTGAGCAGACCCCTGGTGTGTCATTGGCTCCAGAGCAGAAGCTACAGATTGCAAGACAGCTCGATCTACTAGGTGTTGACGTTATAGAAGCAGGAACTGCTATCATCTCGGAAGGTGAGCAGAAGGCGGTAAAGGCGATAGCGAACGAAGGATTAAATGCGGAGATATGCTCCTTTGCCAGGATACTAACTGGAGATATTGACGCTGCACTACAATGTGACGTCGATACGGTTAATCTGGTCGCTCCGGTCTCTGACGCGCATATAACGAAGAAGCTGAAGATGGATCGCGAAGAACTGATGGCGCAGACGATTGAGATGGCGGAATACGTGAAAGCGCATGGCGTAAACGTAGAGATTAGCTCAGAGGATGCGTCCAGAGCTGATATGGCATTTTTAAAGTCATTCTTCTCGGATTTATCCACAGTTGTCGACCGTTTATGTTTCTGTGACACCGTTGGTCTCTTATATCCGGAGAGAACGAAGGAGATATTTCCTTCTCTTTGTGCCTCTGCCACTGGTACTCAGGTCTCAATACATTGTCACAATGACTTTGGGTTAGCGACAGCGAATTCGATAGCTGCGGTATCAGCAGGAGCGGAGTGTGTACATGTTACAGTGAATGGGCTTGGAGAAAGAGCGGGTAATGCTTCTTTAGAAGAGGTGACCGCCGCGTTGGACGTACTTTACGGTGTGCAGACGAGAATAAGAAAGGTAAAATTGTATGCTACTTCGCGCTTCGTCATGAATTTGACGAAGGTTCCGGTAGCTCCGAGCAAACCGCTTATTGGCGGTAATGCCTTCACGCACGAGTCGGGAATGCACGTCCATGGGACATTGGCAGATACAAGTTTATATGAGCCGATTGATCCTGCTATGATCGGAAGGACAAGACGATTTGCACTTGGGAAGCATACGGGTAAGGCATCAGTGAGACGTGTCTTGACTGAGATTGGCATCGGTGCCGATGAGGAGCAGGTGGCGAAGATACTAATTAGAGTGAAGGAGCTCGGCGACAAGGGTAAATTAGTCACGGATTCAGATTTCCAGGCAATAGTCGAGGACGTATTAGGGATAGAAAAAGAGGAGAAGATAAAGCTCATTGACTTATCGGTCGTAACCGGGAAGAGGGTTCAGCCAACGGCATCGATAAGACTGGAGATAGATGGTGAAGACGTGGTGGAAGCAGGTGTCGGCATCGGTCCGGTGGATGCTGCGATAAATGCACTGAAGAAAGCACTGTTGGGCAGGGAAATTAACGATCTACGCCTTGAGGAGTACCATGTTGATGCGATCACGGGTGGAACAGATGCGCTGGTAAACGTTGTAGTGAAGATAAGCAGGGGAGATAAGACGATAACCGCGAGTGGTGTAAATGAAGACATCGTCATCGCATCGTTGTACGCACTACTCAACGGTGTGAATAGGTTGTACCGGTGATTTATAATTTACAATGATAGCAGCTAAACCAAGATCAGTAGCAATAGTTGGAATAGGATCTACAAAGATCGGTGAACTGTGGGATTACTCGCTCAGGGATTTAGCGGTCGAATCAGGTGTACGAGCAGTAAGCGATGCGGGTATGTCTGGGAAAGAAATTCAGGCTATATGGGGCGGAAATATGAGTGCCGGGCAGTTCCTTAGTCAAGAGCATGTGGCGGCATTAATCGTTGATTATGTGGGTTTATCGGATTTACACATTCCTGCTACCAGAGTTGAACAAGCGTGTGCCAGTGGTGGAGCAGCATTGCGGGAAGCAATTCTCGCGGTAGCCAGTGGATATTATGACATCGTAATGGCGGCAGGTATAGAGAAAATGACCGATGTAGGTGGAGAAACAGCGTCTAAAATATTAGCATCCGCGGCTGATCAAGAGTGGGAAGCTCTTATGGGTGCTACATTTCCTGCACTTTACGCATTGATCGCTCAGGCGCATATAGAAGAGTTTGGGACAACACCAGAACAGTTAGCTGCTGTCGCAGTAAAGAATCACCGTAATGCGAAAGATAACCCACACGCCCATTTTAGAAACGTGATAACGAAAGAGCAGGTACTTAACTCTCCAATGGTCTCAAGCCCACTTCATGTTCTGGACTGCAGTCCACTTTCTGACGGGTCAGTAGCAGTAGTGGTGACTTCAGCGGAGATTGCTAAGGAATTTACTGACACTCCGATTTATGTTAAAGCAACAGCCCAGGCAAGTGATTATCTTAGTTTATCTGATAGGAAAGAGTTAACTATGTTTGAATCAGCCGTTATTGCCAGTAGAAACGCTTATCAACAGGCGGGACTGGAACCAACAGATATTGACGTCTGCGAAGTTCACGACTGCTTTACCATCGCGGAGATAATTGCTATTGAAGATCTGGGATTCTTTGATCGCGGTATGGGGGGAAGAGCTACCGAAGAAGGTGAGACTGAAATTGGTAGTCGTATACCTATAAACCCTTCTGGTGGGTTGAAAGCAAGTGGCCATCCGGTTGGAGCAACAGGAATAAAGCAAGTTTATGAGATTGTTCAGCAGCTCCGTGGAGAGGCAGATAAAAGACAGGTGAACGGGGCGGAGATAGGAATGACACATAATGTAGGTGGCTCAGGAGCAACCTGCGTAGTCCATATCTTTTCGCGGACTCTGTCGTGATCGAAGAGGAGATGAAGATGCATGATACAGGATACAATTTTCATCGCTCTCTAACCTTGAACCGTGAACCGTGAACCCTGAACCACGGAACTTTAAACCTAAGTAGCTATGTTACCTTTATATAGAACCATAAATATAGTGAAGTAAAGGAGAACAAAATAAGATGGCACAATTAGGTGGAACACCGATATTGGTTTTAAAGGAAGGCAGTGAGCGAACACAAGGTAGAGATGCGCAGAGCAGAAATATACTTGCAGCGAAGACAATTGCAAACGCTGTTAAGTCCACGCTCGGACCAAAAGGGATGGACAAGATGTTAGTCGATTCAATGGGCGATGTGGTCATAACAAACGATGGAGCAACGATATTGAAGGAGATGGATATAGAGCACCCGGCGGCGAAGATGATGGTCGAGATAGCGAAGACGCAGGATGCAGAGGTAGGAGATGGAACGACAACCGCAGTAGTTCTCGCGGGTGAGCTGTTGAAGCGTGCGGAGGGTCTTCTGGAACAGGAAGTACATCCAACGCTGATCGCGGCAGGATACCGGTTAGCGGGCGAGAAAGCTGGCGATATTTTAAACGGTATCGGATACGACATCTCGCCGGACGATTCAGAGACGCTGAAGAAGATCGCAACGACGTCTATGACCGGAAAAGGTGCAGGGACTGTAAGAGAGATGCTGACCGAGCTTGCGGTCGACGCCGTGAAGATGGTAGCAGAAGAAGGAGTGAAGAAGATAGACGTTGACCAGATAAAGTTAGAGAAGAAGACGGGTGGCAGCATTGAAGATACAGAGCTGATAACAGGTATGGTAATAGACAAGGAACGCGTCCATCCGGGAATGCCGAAGATCGTGAAGGATGCGAAGATAGCGCTGATAAATGCGGCTATAGAGATAGAGAAGACCGAGGTAGATGCGAAGATAGAGATTACCGCACCTGAACAGTTGAAATCGTTCTTAGAAGAAGAAGAGAAGATGCTGAAGAATATGGTAGAGAAGGTAGAAACGAGTGGTGCAAACGTGCTCTTCTGTCAGAAAGGGATCGATGACCTGGCGCAGCATTATCTTTCGAAAAAAGGCATATTGGCGGTTCGACGCGTGAAAGAGAGCGATATGAAGAAGCTGGCGAGTGCGACTGGTGGGAAAGTCTTAACGAGTTTAGAAGAGATAAGACCAGAGGATCTCGGAAAAGCAGGTGTAGTTGAAGAGAAGAAGATCGGCGGTGATGATATGATATTCGTCGAGGATTGCAAGAACCCAAAAGCTGTCTCTATACTGCTGCGCGGAGGAACTACGCACGTCGTTGATGAGCTGGAGCGCGGAATGAATGACGCACTGCAGGTGGTAGCTGTTGCACTGGAGGATAACAAGTACGTAGCGGGTGGAGGCGCTGCAGAAGTAGAAGTAGCACTCAAACTCCGTGATTACGCCGTACGCGTCGGAGGCAGGGAACAGTTAGCAATACAGGCTTTTGCAGACGCTATCGAGATCATTCCACGAGCGCTTGCCGAGAATGCCGGCTTAGACCCCATCGATATGCTCGTAGCACTCCGATCTGCACATGAACGGGGCGAGAAGGTTGCAGGCCTGGACGTATTCAAAGGTGAAGCAACAGATATGAGAGAGGCAGGTGTCATCGAGCCGTTACGCGTAAAGACGCAGGCAATCAGCTCAGGCATGGAATCTGCAACGATGATTCTGAGAATAGACGATGTAATCGCGTCGAGTAAAACGGAACCAACGCCACCCGGCGGCGGAGGTATGCCACCAGGCGGTACGGGCGGCATGGACGATATGGGAATGGGAGACGAATACTAACTAACGGGGATATTTTTTTTCTCCTTTTTTCTCCTTCTGTATTATTTATTTATTTATGGAAGATTTATGGAAGAATAGAGGAACAGATAAAAAATGGGGAGGATAGTTGGCATTGATCTCGGAACGACAAACTCAGAAGTAGCGTTTGTAGACGAAAGTGGCGAAGCAAAGATAATACCGAGTGCAGAGGGCAGCGCATACGGCGGAAAGATGTTCCCATCAGTAGTAGCATTCACAAAAGAGGGGCAGCGGCTGGTAGGAGTAGTAGCGAAGCGGCAGGCAGTAGTTAATCCGGAGGGTACGGTACGAGAGACAAAGAGGCAGATGGGTACTACGGAGAAGATATATGTAAAGACAGTAAATAAGGAGTTCACACCTCAGGAGATCGCCGCAATGGTGTTACAGAAGATAAAAACGGATGCTGAAGCGTATTTAGGTGAGACCGTAGACGCTGCGATCATCACAGTGCCGGCGTATTTCGACGATAACCAACGGCAGGCGACAAAGGATGCTGGTAAGATTGCGGGATTTGAAGTAAAGCGGATAATAAATGAGCCTACGGCAGCAGCGATGGCTTACGGGCTCAACAAGGATGAAGAATGTAAAGTCGCTGTCCTCGACCTTGGTGGAGGCACGTTCGACGTTACGATTATGGATGTTAGTGAAGGCGTATTTGAAGTACTTTCTACCAGCGGAGATACGCACCTGGGCGGCGCAGATATGGACGCTGCGATTATAGATTGGCTTGTTGAGCGATTTAAAGAGAAGGAAGGAATAGACTTGAGGAACGACCCGACAGCGATGCAGCGATTGAGAGATGACGCGGAACGAGCGAAGATAGAGCTATCATCCTCACTCTCTACAACAATAAATCTACCTTTTATTGCAGTTCGAGTCTCAAATGGTGGAGCGAGGGGGGGTGAGCCGGCGCATTTTGTGGAGACGATTACAAGAGCGAAATTAGAGGAGCTGGCAGAGCCCACACTGAGACGGCTGGAACAGCCTATACGAAACGCACTGGAAGATGCAAAGCTCACACCTAATGATATAGACAAGATAATACTTATTGGCGGACCGACGCGGATGCCGATTGTGAGAGAACGGTTTGAGCAGATATTGGGAAAGAAGACTGAAGGAGGCGTTGATCCTATGCAGTCGGTAGCGATCGGTGCAGCGATACAGGCAGGCATATTAGGTGGACAGGTGAAGGAAGACATCGTTCTACTCGATGTTACTCCGATTACGCTCAGTATAGAGACTTTAGGCGGTGTTGCTACTACTCTGATAGAACGGAATACCACGATACCGACGAAGAAATCGCAGATATTCTCTACCGCGGCAGACAACCAAACCAGTGTGGAGATACATATAACGCAAGGAGAGCGACCGATGGCGGCGGATAATACTTCGTTGGGACGGTTCCATTTAACCGGTATTCCGCCAGCACCACGCGGTGTTCCACAGATCGAAGTCACGTTTGATATAGATGCAAACGGGATTTTAACAGTTACGGCGAAGGATTTAGGTACGAAAAAAGAAACTTCGATTAAGATAACTGCGTCAACGAAACTCTCGAAAGAGCAGATAGACGAGATGATAAAAGAGGCAGAGAAATACAAAGAGGAAGATAGAATCCGTAAGGAGGAAGTTGAGTTAAGAAACCAGGCTGATTCGCTCGTTTATACTACGGAGCAGACACTTAAAGAACTTGGTGATAAGATAACTAAAGAACAGAAGGAGAAGGTGGAACGTGCCAGGGATACACTGAAAGAATCGCTGAAGAGTAATGAGATAGCAAAGATCAAAGCAGATACTGATGCGCTGACGAAAGCACTGCACGAGGTTTCTGCGGTGATGTATCAGGAAGCGGCGAAAAAAGAGGCGGAGAGCAGAGCAGAAGAGGGAGCGGGCAAAGAAGAGAAGAAGGGCGAGGGTGTGGATGATTACGTTGATGTGGAATACGATGTCGATCCGAAGGATGAAGCAGAAAAAGGGAAGTGAGCGTTCAGAACGCTCATTCTCATTCTCTTTCTCGTCTTCCGAATAGTTTTGAGAGAAGCGTAGGCGCCTTTTTTGTATCACATAGCTCTCTGAAGGTACAATTATCGCAGGGTGCATGCTCACCTTTGTCAGGAAAGAGACCTTCCTTAACACGCTTTACTCGTTTCAATATCTGTATAACCAGTGCTCTATCCTTCTTTTTTATGTACGCTTCTCGGATCTCCGCAGTTCTCATATATTTCACAAATCCTCTCCGCACTCTCGTTCCGAACTCCTCCTCTTTATCATGCATGGTATAGCCTCCTCTGCTGTACGTATCAGCTTGTCCACGCTGCCAACCAGCTTTAACTTTTTTGATACCATTGTATGTTCACGCTCATAACCGCAGACAGACTCTAACTTAGCCAGCGTTGTGTCTCCGTCTTTCAGCTTATTGCACCATTCGGTCTCTTCTATGCTCTTCAAAAAATCGTTCTTCACCTCATCAAAGACCGTCCTTTCCACTGTTTCCAGCTCATTAATATATATCTGTTCCACACCGTCTATGATATCAGCGATTATGCTCGTTGCCGCTTCCTTCCCGGTCTTCTCCGCCCCATCTCCTCCATCTCCATCTCCATCTCCATCACCATCTCTACCGCCGTCCGCGCAAGAATCGTAAACAATGTCCAGATTAAAACCCTATTCCTTCAGCAGGATATTCTCAAATTACTCGCCTTTCCTTTCCCGCAGCTATTTTTGGTTGTTTATACCCGCGTGCAGTGAAATAAACTAGCCGTGGGCATAGCATATAGTGCGTTAAATCTGAAACTCTGGTTAAAGATGGAGATTTGTGATTCTGCTTCTGTTGCATTATATCACACCAAATAGAATAGTTTAAATTAAATACCTTTTAATATATTATTATATATATTATTATTATATTATAACATTATTATAACATGTCGTTTATTATAACATGTCGTAGAAGGAAATAAAAAGAGATGTTTGAGGCTAAGATAGATGCAAACGTATTGAGAGAAAGTATAGAGACAATTACAGCAGTAGTAGATGAAGGAAAATTAAGAATAACAGAGGAGGGGCTTAAACTGAGGGCTGTCGATCCAGCAAATGTAGCAATGGTCTCTTTTGAGTTGCAGCGTGATGCTTTTGATGATTACCGGTTTGAGAGGGAATCAAAATCAGAATCAAAATCAGAATCAGAAGTTGAAGCTGCGGGTGATACTCCGGAGGCTCTGGAGGCTATTGAAGTAGGCATAGATTTCGTTAAGTTGCTCGGGATACTGGGAATAGGAGGAAGAGAGGAGGTAAATTTGAGACTTGATGGGCGGGCGCAAAAATTGTTTACGCGGATGGGCAGTCTCGCTTATACCATTTCATTGCTTGATACCGCGTCATTAAGAAAAGAACCGAAGGTTCCGGAGCTTGAATTCCCAGTGCAAGTGATAATAGAAATAGAGGAGTTCAGGAGGACGGTCCGCGCTGCGGAAAGGATAGGCGACCACATAGTGCTTGGCGTTGATGGCGAAGAGTTTTATATGGCGGTAGAGGGCGAGATGGATAAACTGCGGCTAACGTTGAGAAAGGAGCAGTTAATACATCTGACACCGGGAACGCTCCATTCGCTCTACTCGCTGGACTACATCGCAGCAATGAGCAAAGGAATGAGTCGTGCGGATAATATAACCCTCAATCTGGGTAAGGATTATCCATTACAGATAGATTTTGAAGTCGCGGATGGTAAAGGAAAAGTCAGTTATTTGCTTGCACCGAGAATAGAGTCGGAGTAATGGAAGGCGTGATTGAAGGACTGAAACGAAGTGAAGATTAGTAGTTACTCAGTCAAAGGGAGAGATAAATCACCTTATTTGAAGTTAAAAAAGCATTGGAGTTATATCCGATCGTCAAGGTTCTCGAAGAGAGGGGTCAAGAAGAAATATTTGGTGATGAATTGAAAAAGATGAAAGAAGAAATATTATGATGAACTGGCGTGCGGAACCTACACGTATATGCCTTTATCCTTTCCTATCGGCGGCATCGAAACATGTAGAAGAATCAGGAGTAACGCTGGAGGATTTGATAAGCTCCGCTGTTTTTGAACGTGCGAGGTTAAGAGGTAAAGAGCGGATAATAGAAGCGATAAGGGGTGGAGCGGTCCGAAAGCCGGCTATAATTAGCAATGCGCAACCGGAGATGGAATTATTATCTTATCCCTATGCTCGTATTCTTCTCTCATGTATCGGCGATGAGTATCTTATCCGTAGGTACGCGCTGTCCGAGGCTAAAGCGGCACACGAAAAGATATTAGCCAGCACTTATTCCAGCTCGGATATTATTTACGAACTGTCCAAAGAATTTGGCATACGGGTGGATTTCTTACCTGGTGACCGAGAGCAGGTTCAGATGCCTTTCGTTGATTATCTGCGATTCACTGCTAATCTTCGAGATAAAAGATGGAAACTGGTGAACCGTGGGTTGGAGAAGGGTAGGGTAAAACTCAGAAAGAGCGAATTTGTACGGATTATCCAGGAAGCGATACATGAGCGGATAAAGAAAGACCTTCCACTGGCTGTCCCTGCTGATCTGTGCGAATCATTACGGCGATATACTGAAGCAATAGAAATTGAACTGAAGGAACGGCGTAAAAAGGTCGGTGAGAGCGGTTTTGATGCAAGTTCTGACTTTCGTGTGAAAGACCCTAACTGTTTCCCGCCATGCATCACGGTTATTCTGAGTAATTTAAAAGAAGGTGTAAACGTGCCGCACACGGGACGATTTGCGGTTACTGCGTTTTTACTGAACATCGGTCTCACAATAGACGAAATCCTGGAGATTTATAAGAACTCACCAGATTTTAACGAAGAGAAAACGAGGTACCAGGTGGAGCATATAGCAGGTACAGATACCGGCGATTTGGGAACTACGCGTTATACAGCGCCATCATGCGAGACCATGCGTACGTACGGCAACTGTGCTAACGTCAAGAGTGATGACGTCTGCGAGAAGATCAATCATCCTTTAAGCTACTATAAACTGAAATTGAAATTAAAATTAAAATCGAAATGAAGAGCGATCTTTTTTAAGCGTAAAGAGAAAGAGCAGGAAAAGAAGATCGAGATACAGCAAACGCGTATTAACGAGCTTGAATCAGAACAAAAATCGATTTATACGCGATTAGCGAAGCAGGAGGCGCGAACAAAAGAAGGCGGTATCTGATAAACAAGAAGCAGATCTGGCGTTGAAGAAAGCGAAAGAAAAGATAGGAACTCTTGAAGAGACGCTTGAGAATCTGAGAGCGGAGCAGCAAAAAAATGACGAGCAGAGA
>JACGMN010000136.1 GCA_014061035.1 Candidatus Methanophagales archaeon
TTCCCTCGTCAGAAGGATGTAGGAATTGACCATCGAAGCCATCATCTTATGCGGTTTATCTCCTTCAGCAGGCAAGTCAAAATAATCTGCCAGTATCTCTATATCAGTTGCTATCTCTTTGATAGCGGTCGCGTCAATGAACTTCCGCGCATTCTTCAAGTCCACGAACTGGAAATCGAACTTCAAGTCGGATTCCAGGCTCGGATATAGCTCGCAGATCAATTTCTCTTGAAAGGCAGACCCCAGCCGCTTCTTTACTTCCTCCAATCCTCGCCCTGTTCCTATTATCGTGGGCGGGACACCAACGGTATACATTGTAGCGGTAAAGCTTATCGCTCGTGGTAGGGAGATCTTCTTTCCTATCTTCATCCTCAAAAGTTCATTTGATAGCTCATTATCGCCTGTTAACTTTGCGAGTGCTTCCACATCCGGAGCCTCACGTACGTATTTCATTGGACCTCTGGCGATAAGCCTGTCCCTCTGACTTGGAATAATCCTTGCAACTTCTGAGACAACCTCCTCGATCTTTAAAAACGTTGAAAAATAATTCTTTGCAAATATGCAGACTGCTTCTCTCATTTTTTCTCGCTCTTCTCTCTCTATCTCTCTTAACTTACCGCCCGGAATGCATTCTTTTAACTCTTTTATCACTTTCACGCATTCTTCCCTACCGTAATCATATCTCAGCCCTGACTGAATCGTTACCGTCCTTACGCCCTCGTATTCTTTCATAAAGTTTTTTACGTTTCCCGGTGTTATATGTCCTCTGAAAGGTAGTGAGCCGCCGCCGAATATAGGCGCTATTTCCGTGCTCCTCTCTTCTTCTAAGACTTTTAAATCTGACAAGCAGACTTTTATCGCGAGAACGGAAGCTAAATGAGAGTAAAGCATTGCAGCATCTGATTTACCAACAAAAATCCTTATATGACCGCGCTCCGGGTAAAGGTCGAGAAAAGAATTAACGAAAGGATAAGCCTTCAGCAATGCGGGAACTTCTTCTAATAGCGGTATTACAGTGATCTCCTGAGATTTCAGCCCTAACTCCTTCTTACCCAGTCCAGTTACGTCCTCTATTCTCTTTCTCACCTTCAAAACCTCTTTTATCTCACAGGTCATCGGGTGAACTACCTCTTTTATCGCTTGAATATCATTCTCAGCTTCTGCTACGGCATTTGCCTCTGTCACCGCCATCAGTGACATAATCTGTCTGAAGCTGTTTTCCAATATGGCAGACGGGATCCGCGGCGTTATATAGACGTCCTCACCCGGAGTCATACCCGCGTCTATCAACATCATCACTATCTGCGACAGTTGTTGATACGGTGTCAATTTACCTTCGTAGTCTGGTTTACACTCATCACAACCATATCCCCCCTCTGTTTCCTTCTTCAAACAGATCAACGCTTCCTCTGGCTCTTCACCACCTGGAATATACCTGCTTGCTGAATCCGGATGCTGAGTAGCCATCGCTACCGGTATTTTTGTCATGATAGTCAACTATACAAATACTGTTTTTGTTACTGTACATAAAGTTATAACGTTATAACTGCTTTCTATTTAAACGAGACGGATTGAGACTTGCTATCGCTGTTCTTCCGCATTTGACCTTAGCCCCTTTCTTTACAATCGGCTTGAACCCCATAGGGAAGCTCAGATCAACACGAGAACCAAAACAGATCTTACCAATCCGTTCGCCTTTGCTTACTACCTGCCCTTCTTTTACGTCACACAATATTTTCCTCGTAAAAATGCCTGCTAACTGCACTACTTTTACATCGCCATACGCAGTGCTCAGTTCGATAGTATTTTTCATGTTAAAATCCGCACTGCGGAAGAAAGCAGGCGCAAAAGAGCCCTTTTCCGGTCTTATCTTCTTCACCATGCCGTCTAACGGCGCTGTAGTGATGTGATTATTATAAAGATGCATGAATATAGTGATTGTTCTGCTATCTTCGTCGACTTCCAGTACTTTCCCACTAGCCGGCGAGAGAATCTCTTCGTTCATTTTTTTTGTTCGGGATCGGGGTTCGGGGTTCCGGGTTCACGGTTCATGGTTCACAGTTGGTTGCTTTATCTTCATACAAGTTTATCTTCATACAAGTTTATCTTCATCGTTTTCTAATCGTGAACCATGAACCCGGAACCCTAATCCTTGAATCCGTATCTTCCTACCAGAGGTACGAATCCCACTTCACATTTCCGTTCCCGTTCTATTCCGTTTCTCTTCTCTATTAAATACAATGTCTGCATATATTTACCAATAGGTATAACCATCTTCCCATACGATTTCAACTGCTCAAGTAATGGCGGTGGCACGTCAGGAGCGGAACATGCCACGCTTATTTTGTCGTAAGGCGCATGCTCGGGTAGTCCAAGCGTTCCATCACCAGATATCACCGTCACGTTTTTATAGCCTGCACGTTCCAGGTTCCCGGTTGAAAACTCTGCCAGATGCTTGATCCTCTCTACCGAATAGACGTGCCCATTTCCATCACCATTACTGGCAATTATCTCTGCAATAACCGCAGCATGATACCCAGAACCAGTACCAATTTCAAGCACTTTATCGCGCTTTTTAAGATCTAAATAGTCACACATCATCGCGACTATGTGCGGTGCGCTTATCGTTTGTCCTTCACCGATTGGTAATGGATAATCGCTGTATGCCTGGTCAGAGAGATGAGGTGGGACAAAGAGATGCCTTTTGACCTGTTTCATTGCCGTTAAAACGACTTCACTGATACTACCCTGTCTCATTAGTAGTTCAACCATCCTCGCTCTCTCTTCCTTATATCTATTCTCCACGTCCAGTCCATTCCCCATTCCTACCATTCTGCCTGTTCCTGTTCCTGTTCTTCTTCTTCCGCTCTCCGCTTCCGGTCAAGGGAGCTATATACCGCGCTATGAGGTGAACCCTGTATCAGCATCGATATTGCATCGTACGCTGCTTTTATATTATGTGAATACCCGATCAAACTTATAGTCTTCCCATAAACTGATATTTTAACTTCTGCCAGGTTCTCTATTACAAGTCTTGTCTTCCCATTTCGCCCTATTACGCGCCCTTTCACACGGTTCAGCGTCTTCGGCGTGAGATGTGAGAGCGAAATAACCTCAAATAGGAGCAAATCGTCATAAAGTAGTACAAAAGCATTTTCAGGAGAAAATCCCCTGCCTATTGCCTTTACCATCTCTGCGACCCGGAGCGTTTTTAACGGGTCCCCGCCCACTACGCCTTCTATCTGCACCACTCCTTCAATGCTATCTACGGTTATCGTGCTACCAGATTTCTTCTCTATATCGCTCTTTACTAACCCCTTATTACCGATGAGCACACCGATTCTGTCCTGAGGGATTCTAACGTGATGGATTATCATCGTGGTATTTGTTTAGCTGTTTACCCCTTCACCATCTGCATTGCCTCATCTTCCGAATAGTTTATGCCACGTTTGTTGAAGAAGATAACGATATTTCGGACGTCTCTACGGAGAAACTTACCGGCATGAAGATGGTTTAAAAGTAGAGATTGCCCCATATCTATTATTACCGGCTCTATTTCAACTTCTGTATCAATATCATAGCCACAGTCATAGCCATAGCCTTTCATCAGGATATTGAACTCACTCAGGTCGGCATGCACCATCGTTCCTTTCTCATACATGGTCTTCACAGCAGAAATGATCTGGTGGAAGAGTTCATCGAGGTCAAAATCCTCTTTAAGCATCTCAACTGGAATATCTTTTAATCGAGGAGCAGCTATCTCGTCTTTTCCTATAAATTCCATTAATAGCAGATTTTTATCATACGCAACCGGCTTAGGCACACGAATACCGGCATTACGAGCACGTTTGAGATTCTTGTACTCCTTCCGAGCCCACGCAAATATGATACTACGATGATCCTTCTTTATATTCTCAAATCGCGGATCACCGACGATATACTCACGCATGAGATTGAATGTCGCAGTGCTTACTTTATACATCTTAATTGCCAGTTCCTCCTCTTCAGCGCCTAATGCGTGAAATATAACTGCTTCTTTACCGCGGCTTATAGGGCCGCCTAACGCCTTTAATAATCCTTTCTTCGAGAACTTATAGAGCGTTTCTAACGTAGAGACATCGAAGACATATTCCTCAGTTTTCCTATCACGAAAATCCTTTTTCCGCCATTTACCGGTAGGTACTTGCCGCCCCTTCACAGCGTGATAATCATATCTGTCTATTTCAAAAAGCCCTTCTTTTTCAGCCATTCTACTTGCGGACGTCCGTATCTATATACAATATCGCCCTTTGTATCCTGAAAATCCCAGGGGACAATTATTACGACATCGCCGACAGCGACCCACTGCTGCCTCTTTAACTTTCCCGGGATTCTACCCATTCGTTCAACATTATCCAGGCATTGGACTACAACCCGCCGTCCACCTAACATCTTATCTACTATCCCTAGCAATTCTCTATTCCTTTTCTGAGGAATTCGCACGCGTATTACTTCTTCTCCGACTGCTCCCTGTTTATTCAACTTTTTCTCCACTAACTTTTCTCCACTAACTACTCTATTTATAATTTATATTTAATCTATAGTAGTTTATATTTATAATTTTTTATATTATGGGGGAAGGCTGTAAGAATGTGGATGAACCGGAGGAGAAGGTGGCAAGGCTCTTTATCATGGCTATTAAGAGTTTTTCTTTTCCGAAAGAGAGC